>NZ_JAOWRF010000298.1 GCF_025753815.1 Plectonema radiosum NIES-515
CCTTGTCCCCCTTGTCCCCCCATCTCCTTAGAGATAGAAGCGATCGCTCGATTTAATCTATATTTATATGGGTTACTGTCTATCCCTAGGTAATTATGTCAAAATCTAAGAAAATCGCTCAACAAGTAAATCTTAGTGACCCACAATATTACCTTAACCGTGAGTTAAGCTGGTTAGAGTTTAATCGCCGGGTGTTGCATGAAGCCTGTGATGAGCGAACACCTCTTTTAGAACGTCTCAAATTTCTCGCAATTTTTGGTTCTAACCTGGATGAATTCTTTATGGTGCGGGTTGCAGCGTTAAAGCAACAGGTTGAAGCGAAAGTCAGCCTGTTAACTCCTGATGGTCGCACACCGCAACAACAGTTAGATGATATTAGTTTGAGTTTGCGTCCTGGGGTAACGCTACAGCACCAACAGTTTGAGCAAGTATTAAAACCTAAGCTGGCAAGTCATGGTATCCATATCCTGGATTACATCCAATTGACTCAAAAACAGCGAAGTTATCTAGATAATTATTTTAACGAACAAATTTTTCCAGTTCTGACTCCCCTTGCGGTTGACCCTAGCCATCCTTTTCCTTACATTTCTAATCTCAGTTTAAATCTGGCTGTTGTGATTAAAAACCCAGAAACTGAGGAAGAATTTTTTGCTAGAGTTAAAGTCCCGAAAGTCTTACCGCGATTTTTGCCTTTACCGCCAGAGTTGGGAATTCACCACGACGGACAACCTGCGAATTGGACTGGTGTACCTTTGGAACAGGCGATCGCTCATAATCTGGAATCTCTATTTCCAGGCATGACTATTCAAGAATATCATCCTTTCCGCATTACTCGCGATGCTGATTTGGCATTAGAAGAGGATGAAGCTGATGATTTGCTGTTGGCAATTGAACAAGAACTAAGAAAACGTCGCTTTGGGGGAAGTCCGGTACGACTAGAAATTCAATCCCAAACTCCGGAAAGCGTGCGATCGCGACTGGTACAAGATTTAGAATTAGCAGAAAGCGATGTTTATGAAGTAGACGGTCTTTTGGGACAGCGAGATTTAATGTATTTTATGGCATTGCCGCTGTCAGAACTGAAAGACGAACCCTGGCAATCTGTAGTACACCCGCGTTTACTACGAATTAAGGAAGCAGCTGTAGAACCAGGTGTGTTAGGTGCAGAGGATGGCAGAGACTTTTTTTCGGTGATTCGGGAACGCGATTTACTCGTACACCATCCCTATCAATCTTTTTCTGCCTCGGTAGTACGCTTTATTACCCATGCGGCACACGATCCGGGTGTTTTGGCGATTAAAATGACTCTTTACCGGACTTCTGGTGACTCACCAATAGTTAATGCCTTAATTGATGCTGCTGAAAATGGCAAGCAAGTATCTGTATTGGTGGAACTCAAAGCGCGGTTTGATGAGGAAAATAATATTTATTGGGCAAGGCGATTAGAGAGAGTTGGTGTTCACGTTGTCTATGGTTTGGTAGGTCTGAAAACTCATAGCAAAATTGTCATGGTGGTGCGCCGCGAACACGACCGGATTATGCGCTACGTCCATATTGGTACTGGTAATTATAACCCAAAAACTGCACGACTTTATACAGATTTTGGTTTGTTCAGCTGTCGGGAAGAATTAGGTGCTGATGTTACAGATGTGTTTAATTTTTTGACTGGATATTCTCGACAAAAGTCTTATCGCCAGTTGTTAGTTGCCCCTGTGAATATGCGCGATCGCTTTTTGGCACTAATTCATCGCGAAATCAATAATGCTCAAAATAAATTATCCGGGCGTATTGTTGCTAAAATGAATTCTCTAGTAGATCCGCAAATTATCGCCACTTTATACGAAGCTTCTCGCGCCGGAGTGCAAATTGACCTAATCGTGCGCGGTATTTGTTGTTTGCGCCCAGGTCTTAAAGATATCAGTGAAAATATTCGCATTATTAGTATTGTCGGACGCTTTTTGGAACACTCCCGTATTTTTTACTTCCATAACAATGGGGAAGAAGAAATTTACATCGGTAGCGCTGACTGGATGCGGCGCAATTTAGATCGTCGGGTGGAAGTAATTACCCCAGTCAAAGAATCAGATATTGCAAAAGATTTGCAAGAAGTCTTAGGAATTATGATGGCAGATAACCGCCAAGCTTGGGAGTTACAGCCCGATGGCAGTTATATCCAACGCCACCCAGGTGAGGATTGTCCCGAATCTCATTCACAAAAAATTCTCATGTCTATGGCATTGCGTTCAACTACTATTGGCTAAAATATGATTGATTGAAAACACTTATTCAAACATAGATAACTAGCAAAAAGGCAAGTTTTTTCATAAAACTTTAATTTTTGTCTGAGCTATCTGATTAATATTTCTAAGTACATAGCAATTAATTCAACCATAGGATAGAGACAGTGCCACCACTACTTCTCATAAACTATAAAAGTTATTGTACTTAATCGTTTACCTTAATGTTAATGCTATCTTGTCAATCTTCTATTGTACGTATTTTACTCGTTGACGATCACGAATTAACTCGCTTAACATTGCAATTGGCTTTTTCGTGCCAGGAAAACATTCAAGTTATAGGTTTAGCGAGTAATGGTAAAGAAGCAGTAGAAATGGTTAAGCGTCACCAGCCAGATGTGATTGTTTTAGATTTACAAATGCCAGTGATGGATGGTTGGTCTGCTTCTGGTCATATTAAAGCAATTTCCCCTGAGACTCAAATCATTGCTTACTCTTCGGTGGAAGACACGAAGTTGCTGGAGCAAAAGGCAATGAGTAACTTGGATGCTTTCTGCAAAAAAGATGTACCCACCAGGGAACTAATTGATTTGGTTAAGCAATTAGGGCAGCGTGCAAGTGTTCGCTCCGTTGCATAATACATAACCCAGTGGTAAATCGAAGAACGTATATTAAGGAATATCATGACGTTTAAAGGCGTCGGTTGAAGCACTCTTTCAGACTTCAACCGACCTAATTTAGTATTTTATCGCCGCTAAAGTCCGCTTAATTGCTTCCCGTTTGGGGAAACGTGCGTCTAAATTCGTCAATTAAATCATCCATTTCTTCTAAAGCCTGATTTACATCAACTCTTAAAGTTCCCAAGTTGGGTTGCTCCAAGAGACTCAGCAAGTACTCACGTTTGCCTTCAACTAGAGCGATTCGTTCTTTTATAGTCTGTATATCCATTGTTTTCTTTGACTTATTTACTCTTCTCAAGTTTAACAAGCGATCGTAGTCAGGACTTGAGTCCTTGATTTAAGCGTTTCAACCCTGAGACGCAAAAATATTCTTATGTAGTAACGACTGAAGTCGTTAATTTAAGGGTTTCAACGCTTACTAGGAAATTAAGGAGTGTTTTAAAACTATAGTCTTTTGCTATCGGGGCGACACATAACCGATGATAATAAAGCTGAGGTCTTAAGAATTTATACTAATCGGAAGTTATGTTACGCCAATTTTCCTTGGGAACACTGGGTATAACCGTCGGTGGGATTTTGACTATTATGGGCTTTGTCGCCTACGCTGCTGATTATGCCACACTTAATCTTGTCGGATTTTTTTACGGGATTCCTCTACTGCTGGGAGGATTAGCGCTGAAGTCAAATGAACTCAAACCTGTACCTTTCACCCAACCCCCAACACCGTCAGTATTAGCACTGCGTGAACAGCAAGCAACTAATACTCAAAATGAAATTCGCAGAGACATTACTCAATATAGCTACGGTCAAGACGCTCATTTAGATAAGGCTTTGTCGTTTTTGGGTTTAAGTCCCACAGACGAAGAACGACCATTAATTACAGGCTTCAGAGAAACAGAAATTAATGGTGCTTATGCTTTAATTTTAGAATTTGATTCGCCAATGATACCAATTGATATTTGGGAACAAAAGCTAGATAAAATGACTAAGTTTTTTGGTCCGGGAGTTGAAGTTAAAGTTACCCAGACAGATGAAGATGAAGATGAACTTGAACTGACGCTGATTAGCACTCCCAAATAGCGACTAGATAATGTCCGCGCTCATTAATAGTAAGAAAAAGACTACAACCGTCGTGGAGACCTTCAGACAAAACGTCTCTACAATATGTATGTGTAATTTGCCGGACATAATATTAGTTATTAGTCATGAGCGATTTGCTCATGACTAACGACTAATTAATTACTTTTCTAAACGAACTGCATACCACTGCAAATATTGACCAACACCAATATCTAACTCGCAACTAGTATCAAGTAAATATTGAGCTTGAGCTTCCACAGAATTAAATTTTTGTAAATCTTTTGGTAAATCTTGAAAGTTGAAGTTTTGCAGAATTTTTTTCAGCTTTTCTAATAATTCAGATGCAGTCATAAATTGTTCTGGTTGGTTTGTTTCTAGGACGACAAAATCATCCTGCTGATACATTAATGAGTCTGGCATTGAGGAAAATTGGTAACTTTCTATCCAATTATCATAAAATTATGCTAAATCTGCCGAAGCAAAATCCGTTGAAGTCTGATCTCGGTATTTGGGTTGTAAGCGCGATCGCGCTTACTTTTACTTGCTACGGAGGGCAAAGTAAGGTCATAATGAGGGTTTTAAGGTTTAGCATTGAAGTTTTCAATAACATAGCAATTCGGGGTTAGGAGTTGGGAAACATGAATAATAACTCTTGCCATGTACCTGGCAAGACAAAAAAGTGGACTCATAACTTTTGCAAAAAGTCTATTGAGGGGTCTATTGTCCGAAAACAGTTGATTGTGAAGCCGGATGCACCCAGGCAGCAATTTCTGGCATTGATCGGCGATCGCCTAAATATCCAAATCACCGATCGCTGGGATCACGCACCCTAACCAACCCAAAGTTACCCAGTCTGGGAAACACACGGTAAAAAACTTGGTTGTTCTATCGCAATACGCTTGGTGTTAAGCTCCAAATCCTCGTAGAGACTAGCAAGTGCTAGGTCTCTAGATACCATTTTTTACCATCAATTTTTTAACTAAAACGCTACGCTTTCAAGCGTCAGCATTTGTCCTTTTTATTCAATTAATATTACTGGCTCTGGTAGTTAGGATAGCAAAATCTTGAAATATAAATTAATTGCTTGCCTCCAGATGCCGTATTCTTTGTGAAACGCAACTCATGTCAGGCACAAAACCAATATCTGTTTCCAACCAACCTCCTCTAATTCTGCTGGCTGATGATGACAAAATCATACGCGTGATGTTGCGTGAATTTATGGAAAAAGAAGGTTATCGAGTTATGGATGTAACAAATGGGAAGGAGTGTTTAGAAGCTTTTTTAACTGTTAAACCGGATTTAGTTATCTTGGATGGGATTATGCCCGTGATGGATGGCTTTGCCTGCTGCAAGCAATTAATCCAAATTGCTAGAAATAACTTGGCTATAGCTTTAGCCAACTTTGATACTGGTGGATCTTCTCTAGGTACTACTGTAATCTCAAAGCTATGGGAGCGCACTCCCATATTGATGATTACAGGATTGGAAAATCCAGACTTAGTAGACCGTGCTTTTGAAGCCGGAGCGAGTGATTTTGTCACCAAACCAATTCACATGGGGATATTGCGCCAACGAATACGACGGTTGCTGCAACAAGCCCAACTATACAAACAACTAGAAGCTGCTAATAAGGCTCTACAGCATCTTGCTAACGTGGATGGTCTAACTGGTGTGGCTAATCGCCGGCGTTTTAATGATTATCTAAATTCTCAGTGGTTGACTTTAGCATCAGAGCGATCGCCTTTATCACTTATTCTCTGTGATATCGACTTTTTTAAACTTTATAACGATAAATATGGTCATCCGGCTGGAGATATGTGCTTGCAAAAGGTTGGTACTGTCTTAAGCGAAACAGTACAGAACTCTCAGGATTTAGTCGCACGTTACGGTGGCGAAGAATTTGCAGTAATTATGCCGAATACCCACATGGGTGGAGCAGTTCATTTTGCCGCAGCAATGCAAGCCAAAGTCAGGGAGTTGGAAATTATTCACGAGGCATCAACTATTAGTCGCTACGTCACTCTTAGTTTGGGGGTAGCCACCACCATTCCTACTTTTGAATCTGAACCCTCATCTTTAATTCTGGAGGCAGATAAGGCTCTTTACAAAGCAAAAGCAGAAGGACGCAATCGCATCATCCTTAAGCAAATGCTTGATTGAGAATATAGGGCAATGGTCAATGGTCAATAGACATCTCCATCAAAGACGTAGAGACGTAGCTAGCTTACGTCTAATCAAGGGTTTCGGGCAACGCATAATTAAATTCTACCAGATGTCTAATAGTTATCAACCATCCACCATCCACCATCCATTATCTAAGAAGGATAAACTGGCAAAGTGAAATGGAACCATGCTCCGCCGGTAGGGGCAGAATCTACCCAAATTTGACCGTAGTGTGCGCGGACGATGCGTTGGCACAAACATAGTCCAATGCCATAACCTTCTGTGGCTTCATCGCGTTTTAGGCGAAAGTGGTTTTCAAAGATGCGATCGCGATTTTCTTCAGGAATACCAGGACCAGTGTCGCCAATACTAAACTGGACTTTTTGGGTGGTGCGGTGCAGTCCACAGACGCTAATCTTACCGTCCATTGGGGTGTATTTAATCGCATTATCTAAAAGATTTATCAACACTTGGCGGATGCGTTCTGGATCGGCATACACATAAGGCAAGTCTTGGGGGATATCTATTTCTACCTGTTGGGATTTGGCAATGTAGCGATCGCCTAATTCCTCTAGTACATCTAAACAAAGCTTGCCAAAGTTTGTCTTTTCTGGTACTACTGGCAGTTCTGTTTCAGTTCCTCGACCAACTGCCAAAAGGTCAGCTATCATCCGGTTAATTGTCCGAGTTTGACTGCGGGCTTGCTTTAATAAATGTACAGCCATAGCTGGTTTGAGGCGATGGAATTGACCGATATCAGGATTGTAATTAGATTGCAAAGTTTCTAAAGCGATCGCCGTAGCAGTTAGCGGATTGCGGAGATCATGAGCTAACATAGCGATTACTCGGTCTTTAAACTGTATTTGCTCTTGGAGTTTTTCTTTTTCCTGTTTCAAGCGAAAAATTTCATCCGAGAGTTGAATTAGTTCGGCAGAGACAGCAACTGAAGAAATAGAAGTTATGCTTGATGCCACATGAGCGCTGTCGTCAATGGCTTCTTGCACCTCATTCTCTAATTTTAAATAACCTTCGGCGATCGTCGCTTGCCACCGGGGCCACCAGGTTTTCAGTTGGGCGATGATATTACTGCCAGCGAGTGTCTGCCTGGGGTCAGGACGGATTTTTATTAAGGCTGGCGTTGCTACCAATTTAAAGTGTTCCGCCAAATAGGGTTGTTGCCCAACATCGACAATTTGAAGTTCAAATTTATACCCAGCCTGTAATTCCTTGAGAAAGGCGCGTATTCGCAGTACTTGCTGTCGGGACTTTGGACGTCCATCGACAAATAGTAAGAGCTGGAGTGGAGCCTCAGAGTAAATAGGCTGATCCTGGGAAACTTGCATGTAATCGTGTTTCAGCACTGGTAACAACCGCGCGACGCTTGAGAGAAACTAGAATAAACGGACAATTGTCGATGGTAGGAGCGTTTTTCTCAATTTAATATCTATTTTAGATTTTTCATACTCCCATTCGATCTGCGTTTTTAACATGAGACACATATTTTTCAGCTTTTTGCTTCTTTTTTGGCTAATTTCTGTTCCGAGAAACACGTTAGCGGCTGAATATAAGCCAGAATCTGCCCAAAGTCCAAATTCTGCATTACTGAGCGCAAGCAAAAACTTTTATAAATCTGCCAGTTTGTTAGTGCAGCAGCAGATTAACTTGATTGCTCGCATTGACCAAGCGTTATCTCAACCTGATGCCAATCGGATGCGAGTTGTTCGGGGGCAATTAACAATTCAAGTTAAGGCTGTAGAAGGTTTTCTCAAATATCAGTACAATAGCCCAAAAGCTTTATGTACTCCAACGGATTCTTCTACGAGATTGCCCAAAACTTCGCTCTTATCGGTGGAACAAACACAAATATATTGTTCTTTGTACGCTTCAAGCTCTCAATTGTCAAAGCTTGCTCCATTGTTAGATCGGTTGTTATCTCGACGGGGAGAGTTGGCTTTAGTACGAGAGCTACCACTAGTATCTGGTGAACGACAATCAGATCCAGTGCTTTCCATCGCACCAATCCAGTATCCTAACCTGGGAAAACCAGCGATACCTTTTTCCACATGGGAGCCGATACCACCAAGTCCACCACAAATAATTGGTAGGACACAGAAAACAGCCATAGCTGATTATGTACCACCACGGCAACCGGCGATCGCACCTCCAGCAGAAGCATTGACTACTATCGAAACTGCCAAGCAACTCAATAGCACAGCACAAGCAGCATTTCCCCCGGATATAAAATTTAACGATCCGAGGGAAACTCTTACTAAACTCGATCGTTTTGCCTACGATCTCGACCCTCAAGAGCCGCAGATTTACGCAAAGTTTCTCACTTCACCTAATACTGGTATTTTTCGCGTCTTGCCGCATACAGCTTACAATCGTCCCTTGAATACACTCCAGAATCGACTGCAACCTAGCGTCAGCGATCGCTATCCTTTTCCGTCCTTGGGTGAGGCTAAAGGCGGATTTACCCCTAGTCTAGCACTTGTGACGGTTGGCGATAACTTTGGGTTAAAGCAACAAGGACTAGATTACAACTTTATGGTGAATGTCGGCGATATCCCCTTAGAAAAATTAGATGCAAAGCTGCAAGTTATTTCACCGCAAACGCGAGAATTTTTTCTGAACTATCAGCCTCCCAAGCAATTGCAGGCATTGCAAATAGAGCAACGACGGTTTTTAAGCGGGAAAAACCAACAATTTAATCATCAAGTAATTTTAGCTGGTGCGAAATCAGAATTGAACCGTACATATTTAGTGCGATCGCTACAATTCCAATTACCAGAAATGATTGTAACTGGTCAGCCTCTAACCCCAACCCAGCGGCGTCACCTTGACCAATTACAACAAATGCACAGCAGTGACATCATTTTCGCCTTCCGTCCAGTTCGTCGGCGTTCTGATGGCAGCTACACAGTTCTCTGGCGAATTCTTAATCAATTACCCGCACCCCAAATTGAAGATTTAGAAAACTACGTCAAATTTTAACCTACAGGCTTACAGCCTGTAGCATTGTGCGCCCATTGCCTACCTATCTAGCCTTTTTCATTTTAAGTCCGCGTAGGCGGACTTCGTTTGTTTAGCCGCGACTTCAGTCGTCAGGTCATCTTTGCGCGTAAATGTTACTTTAGCAGCATTTACGGGAACTGTATAACTATAACTATTGCTAAAAATCCTTTTCCCAACTTTCTGGATATAGACCAATACCGTTGGTGTTAAGCCCGAAATACGAGTGTAGAGACGCGAAATTTCGCGTCTCTACATGCCGAAATCAATACCAAAAATCCTTAACAGCAAGCGTATTGGGATATAGACATCAAGTTGATTTTGAGCAAATTGAACACTTGTTTCCTACTTATACTCAAACACAGTTCCCCTAAATACAAAATTTCCAATACCTAACCATGAAAATATTAATTCAACACCGTCATTATGAAAACGAAATTAGTGGCGTTTTAACTTATATTAATTCGATTATTCCCGAACTTGAAGCCAGAGGAATTGAAGTCAAAACTATCTCTACAAAACAAGACAAGATCGCCAACTGGTTTAGTAATATCGCTTGGGCAGATATAGTTCATATGAATTCCAATGACTTATCTTTTACTTTGCTATGTAAAGCTTTCCAGAAGAAGATAATTATTAAATACCATTATTGTCTTTATCAATCTACTCATACTATTTACGAGCCGATGAAGTTGACACAACGGCTGAAAACTGAATTTCAACAGACATTACCCAAAGCTAACTACCCATTGAAGTGGAAATTACACACTTTTGTCAAATGGGCACGTTTATTCACTCGTCTTTCTACAGCACTATTAGCTGATTATCATACAGCTTGCAGCAATTTTTTGGGAGAATCTTCTGCCTTTCCTTGGTCAGTCGATACTATATATAATCCGATTGAAATCAAATCGGAAAATCCACTGAAAACTAAAGAAAATTTATCTCACCCATATAAGTTTATTTTTGTCGGTAGATTAGCAACAGACAAAGGCGTAGATATCTTATTAAAAGCAGCGCGAATTTTACAAGATGAAAATAAAGAATTTCAAATTATTATAGTTGGCGATGGCGGACAATCTCAGGAATTAAAACAACTAACGTCTGATTTAGAAATTGCCAACAAAGTTAATTTTTTAGGTAAACTTCCTCAAAAAGAAGTACTTCTAAAAGTTGAGGATGCTTTGGCTTTAATTGCTCCTTCTCGTTGGCAAGATCCAGCACCTTATGTAGTGCAAGAAGCCTCTAGCGTTCAAACCTGCTCCATTGTCTCAAAAATGGGAGGATTGCCAGAAGTGGCAGGACTGCACAGCCTATTTTTTGAAAACGAAGATGCAGAAGGATTAGCTAAATGTATGCGATACTGCTTAGATAATCCCGATGAAGCAATTAACCGGGGTTTCCAATCTAGCCAATACGTTGCGGAAAAGTTTTCGGCAGATCGTGCTGTTACTAGACTCCTGGAAATTTCCCGTGAACTTACTCCCAAAGCATTGGTAACAAAATCTGATTTATAAATAGACATCTCCAGAATCTAATTATGCGTTGCCCAAAACCCTTGTAGAGACGTAGCAATGCTACGTCTCTACGTCTTTTGTCCCAGATGTCTAATAAATTATCGACAGTCTGCGCTAGGGTAGGAATTGACACTTGTTTTGTGATTTCCTGTGGTGCTTTGTAAACGTCCAGCTGTATTTCTGAGTTTGGCTGTTTTACTCTCGTCGTTAACAGCTTGTGCTAGCAGTCCTGTTGCCAAAAATCTTGAGGATTCTTTGGCAGCAGATCCCAGACTGGAAAACAACTCTGTTATTTTTGGCAAAGCGAAGCAAACCGAAGCGCAACAACTTCCCCAATCAGCAGTTCAGTTACCTGCTGATTTTCCCGCTACTATTCCGCTTTATACCAATGCTCAACTAGAAGAAGTTACACCCTCAAGTAATGGTGTATCAACTCGTTGGCTGAGTTCTGACCCCAGCAATATAATTGAAAGCTTTTATCGCAATCAGTTTCAGGCGAATAACTGGCAGATTTTACAACAACCTACAGATCAACAGTCTAATGTTTTTGTAGCGCAGCGCAATGACTTACAGGTGAAAGTTTCCATACAACCGAAATTAGTTACCAACCCAGCACCTAATCAACCGCAGACAAATACCGAGTTGTTGATTTCCTATGGAGATAAAGTCACAGCAACGGCACAACCTACACCAACAACAAACAAGAGTGAAACTAATAATAACGTTCCCGAAGCTGGAGATTCGCAGTTTATTGGACCTGTATCACCTGTAAATGTAGCATCACAGCCAGCAAGTACGCCAGATGATAGCAAAACAACGTCGGAATTTAGCGATTTAAATAAAGTATCAAAAGAATTGCGACAACACATTCAAGATTTGGCAGCATTGGGCGTTTTGTCTGTACAATCAAATGCAGCTAAAAGCAATACGGTAACAAATCAGTTTGAACCGAATAAAATTATTACTCGCAAAGAATATGCTCGTTGGTTAGTAGCGGCGAATAATGCGATGTATGCTAATAATCCAGCGAAACAGATTCGTTTGGCATCGGAAAGCGTACAATCAGCTTTTAGTGATATCCCAAAAACTAATCCTGATTTTGGACAAATTCAAGGTTTAGCGGAAGCTGGTTTGATTTTGAGTCCTTTGTCAGGAGATTCTACAGAAGTTTTATTCCGTCCTGATGCACCTTTGACGCGGGAACAGTTGATTTTGTGGAAATTGCCCCTAGATACCCGTCAAGCTTTACCAGGGGCAAATTTAGACGCGGTGAAGCAAACTTGGGGTTTTCAGGATGTGGGGAAAATTGACCCGAAAGCTTTACGTGCTGTGTTGGCAGATTTCCAAAGTGGTGAACAATCGAATATTCGACGGGTGTTTGGTTATACGACGCTGTTTCAACCTAAAAAGCCAGTGACGCGGGCTGAGGGGGCGGCGGCTTTGTGGTATTTTGGTACTCAGGGTGATGGAGTATCGGCGAGTGATGCGTTGAAATTAAAGCGATCGCCTCAGCAATAGCAATCTTAAAGTGGGCAAAACACTGCCCGCTTTACAATTACTTTACAAAATAGTTCTAATTTATAAAAAACGCTTGCAGCAGTTAATGGTAAAACTATTCCCGAACCTTAGAAGAAAACCAACTTTTGTCCGGATGTTTTCTTAAATACCTATGCCCTACTTAACAACTATCATTACATGTTTAGGACTACCAATTCATGAGCTTAATACTCCAAGAAAATTACCGCTTCGTTCTTCGCTTTTACCGACTTGCTACCGTAAATATCCTCTCTAATTTAATGATTCCTCTGTCGAGTTTAGTCAGTGTAGCCTTCTTGGGTCATCTTGAAGACGTTAGTTATTTAACTGGAGTTCTGTTATCCACAATCCTGTTTAACCTGACCTATAGTCTTTTGGCTTTTTTACGGATGAGTACTACTGGATTAACAGCTCAAGCTTTAGGACAAGATGACCAAGAAGCAATGCTATTGGTGGGGCTACGTAACGGCATAATTGCTTTGGGACTAAGTATCCTCATCCTGACTTTACAATACCCTTTCCGAGAGCTTGGGTTTAGCCTATTGAGTGCTACTCCAGAGGTCAAAGCTTCAGGCATTGCATATTTTAACGCTCGAATTTGGGGAGTACCTGCCGTTTTACTCAACTTCGTCCTGATTGGTTGGTTTCTTGGACGCGAACAGAGTGGCAAGGTGTTGCTGTTGTCCGCGATTGGTAACATGTCCAATATTGTATTGGACTATCTGTTCATTGTCAGGCAGGGTTGGCAAGCTACTGGGGCTGGCATATCCCAGGCTAGTAGTCAATACCTGATATTGTTGCTGGGAATGATTTTAGCTAGCAAGCAAATTCATTGGAAAGATATATTATCAGTGGCACAACGGCTTTTGGACTTACCAGCCTTTAAATTCACCTTTTCCCTTAATGGAAACATCTTTGTCAAAACTTTGGCAATTATCTCCGGTTTAGCTATCTTTAACGTACTCAGTTCGAGGATGGGAACTACTATCTTTGCTGAAAACGCCTTGATAGTCCAGATAATAGTACTAGCTTTTTATTTTTTTGAAGGACTAGGATATGCTACAGAAACCCTAACAGGTATCTTTAAAGGTCAACAAGCCAATGATAAATTAAAGTTTTTAGTGCAAATTGCCGGAGGAACTGGAGTACTGCTGGGATTGACTTTTGCCGTGTGGTGCATACTGTTTCCTCGAACTGTATTTGGACTGTTAACCAATCACGATGAAGTAATTGAGTTCATTGATATCTATATTCCTTGGTTATTAATTATTCTAACTTTTTATAGTATTTCTATTATTCTGGATGGGTACTTCATCGGTTTAACAGAAGGGCTTATACTGCGTAATGTTGCTTTAATTGCCTTTGGAGTGGGATTTGCTCCAGTAGCTTTAATTGCTACCTATTTTCATAACAACCATATGTTGTGGTTAGCTCTGTCGTGTTTCATGGTAATAAGAGCAGTGGCGCTTTTGGTACACTTACCAAGGACGTTGCATACAGATTGGGGGAAAAGTAGCGAGCATGATATGAGTAGCAACTTAATGTCTGAAAGCCTTGCTGCAAAACCGTTACAAAAATAAATTAAACTATAAATAAGAGCTAAAAGAACACTGAATATAACAGTTACTTGGTATCTTATACCTACCACGAATTCTATTTTATTGGACGATAAATTAGACGTAAGAATGCTTTTTCACAGATTATCATTATCGAGTTCATTTAATTTCCAAATAGTTAAGTAGCGCCTCCATTCCATCACTATCTAAAATTGTTAAAGCCTCATCAGCAGGAGAAGAATACTTGGTGAATCGGAAATGGAGTTTAGATAAATGTTGCTCATACATTTGAAAACTATTTCTTGGAATTCTTGCTAGTAAGTCCAATCCGATTTGTCCAAGGGTCTTCCCATTAAGATTTTGATTTAAACCATTATCCTGTGAAGCAATTGCGGCAGACTTCATCTCTTGATATGTCCATAAGAGCGAGTATTCAGCTATTGATTCTAAATTTTCTATAAGTAAGTAGGTTAGTACTAACCAATCTAATTCTTCTTGATTACTTTGCATAGAAATAGGACGGATCTCAAGGATAATGTAGTCTGTCATAGACAGAAGTTTTTCGTCATTTCCTGAATGAACGGCAGTTACTAAATCGGTGAATTTAATTTCTAAATTAAAATTGAACTTTAAACGAAAATCTGGCCAAGACAAATAGATAGCGAGTTTCAAATCATCCAAATTAATGGTTTCCTTGTATGATTGGCGCTCCAAGCTATAAAACTCACTACTATTTTCCGTGATGAATTTATTTATTGTTAAAGACCTGTCTTTAGGATATAAGCAGCGAGTATCACGTATTATCTTGAATATAGGAACGCTCCAAGTTCTATTGATATAGTCGCATAGGCTTACATATGGGCTAATAGGTAGCCCACATCTACCTTCCATTTTTCCTCTAGACAATGTTGTATAGGCATGAAAACGTTGGCTCTTGTATGGCAGCTTTTTGCCAGCAGCTATAGAGTCGTTTGCGCTTGCAGCCCACAAAAATGCTAGTATCTGTAAGTAAGTATTTATAATCTCAAGAGCTTTGTGCTTAGAAACTTCAAAGTTAAATTGAACTGAACATAGTCCTGGAAAATTCTGTAGAATCCATTCTCTACAGTCTTCTTCAATCATATTCTTCCATATCTCGTAGTGACCCTTGTGGGCTATTAAATCCTTGAGTTGAGATGAGATCGGCTGGTTGCCATAGCCAAGCAGTTTGAGATTATTATTATTTATAACAGGCAATAATACATAGGACTTGAAATTGTGCCAATAGTTTATTGCTTCATCAAGAGAACTTACTGGTGCTAACGCAGCCTCACAAGTACACACTCCAAAATCAGTACTAAGCATTTCCACTCCATTATGAGTACTCCTGTTTACACCTATTAAAGCCTTTGTATTTGGATCAAAATTTTTACTCCAACCTTGTTCGGAAAAATCCTGCCATAGCTTTTCTACATCACCAAAGTCTACAGTTAAGCCATCTTGCTTAACCAAAGGCATTTCTAATTCAAGACCAATTTTTTTTACTATTGCGTTCATTCTTTAGTAAGGATTAGGGTTATTTATAGGACTTACGCATTGACCTGACTTTTCCCGTTAATACCAATTTAATATGAAGTTGCATAATAAAGAACCCCACCCTAACCCTCCCCGCAAGCAGGAAGGGAACCGGATTTTCCCATCCCTGCTTGCGGGGAGGTGCTGATCGGGGTGGGGTAAAATTCTATGCAACTTCACAAATAATTGGTATAAGTCTCTTTTGCAAGCAAATATGGGGTATGGATCTCAGGCATTAAACTTTGTTTTTTCCATACTTTTTAGGCGATCACTATTTATCAAAGCTGATTGATAAAAGCCTGAAACGACGTATTATTGTTAGTCCACAAGATCGTAAATTTGTACAGTGCGTAAGTCCTAATTTATTACCGATGGACATTTTATTTTTTGGATCTCCCTAAGAGGGAGATCCGGTAGATGAATGCTTCCGCTTCCTTGTCGTCCTGCTCCCCCGTGTCTTCCCTATCCTCCTACCGGGCTGGGGATTTTACCTCTCATTTCCATCAGCAATGATTGGTCTGAAACCACGTGCAGACCACGAGAAACCAGCTGATTAACGAAATCGTTATGTGTATGGTAATAATGCGTGAACTGTTCACCAGATAAAACCTGTTCTTTTGTCAAGTTTTTCTGAGCTACTGTTGAGCGTGCGAACATGCGCTCTTTTTCATCAGGATTACTATCGTCAATATTCAAATAGCCACCTGGTGCAATCCGAACCTCTGTTGAGGTGAAGCAGCTTGCAGTTTCAATGCTTTCAAGTTGCACATTAAGTCCAACACGACAATTGGAGAAGACCCATGCATATTGATCCGGAAAGGCTAACAAATAAATTGCCGATAACATCTCAAAATTATCTGCGGCATCAAAATTAAAACCATGAGCTATACGGTTGTCAGTGTTTTTAGTTGTGATCGGGTTCCAAGTTGGCATACCAATAATTAGCGGTTGGACTTGACCGTAATAATGCTTTAGCAGTTGACGACCGTGGATGATTACCGAAAGAATATCTGCTTCAGCAATGTCAGCAAGACCAATCATCACACCCATTCCTACTTGCAGACCTGCGCGGATTGCTTTTTCTTGAGATTTAAGACGTTCTAAAAAACCATTACCACCCTTTGTTATCCGATAGTCTAAATCAATACCCCAAGCTTTAGGACCACTGGGGATATGATAGTTAAATAAATCCTCATTGTAGGTTTCTTGCCAAGTCAGTACACAGTCAAGACCATACTCTTTGAGTAATGCATACTGCTGTTCATGCATTGGGACTAAGCAAATTGAGACGCGGGAGTCAGGATTAACCTTAACTGTTTCTTCCTTAAGTGCTGCGATTAAATTTTTCAAGTCATTCCTCAAAAAGTTTAGGTCGTCACCCCCAGCAATCTCAAAATGGGAAAAACCGTAATTAGCAAGAATACTTGCTTGTTCACGGATCGCTACCTCAGTAATTGCTAGACGCACCATATCTGTATTGTCTGCACGCCAACCACAAAACTTACAGGTGCTAGCACAGTATGAAGTAACCTCAATTGGTACCATCGTCGCAACTTTTTGACCAAAGATATTGCCACGTATTTTACGCGCTGCTTCAATCACAGCAGCTTTTGCCTCCGGACTTGGAGACGAACGCACTAAGTGAAGCAAGAGTGCTGTTCCTTCTACTGATAACCCGTGTGCTGGATCTCGCTCGTCAAGTAACTGGCACACACGCTCAACTATCCTATTGTCAATCTTGATTCCTGTGAATATATGTTCAGATGTTTGATAAAGGGACTGATAAAACTCATCTGGGATAGCTTCAGTAAATGCTGTTGGTGTAATCATGTACTTTATTTTCTTCACAAGATTAAAAATATTATATGATGGTAGTAGTAAGCGGATTCAATAATTATAAATTGTTATTTAACTCGTGTAAGGGCGGGTAAATCCCGCCCTCGGTAATTACGCAAACGCAGCGGTTTTTACATCGTTGTTCACAAGAATTTCTTGCAACTCATCAGCATCCACAGTTTCCTTATCAACGAGCATTTGGGCGATTAAATCGAGAATGTGACGGTTGCCAACCAAGACATCTTTAGCACGTAGATAAGCGACATCCACAAGTTTGCGGACTTCTTCATCAACTGCGGCAGCGGTTTCTTCAGAGAAATCGCGTTCTGACATGATATCCCGACCGAGGAACATGTTACCTTGTTGACGACCAAGGGCAACTGGACCCAAGCGATCGCTCATGCCAAATCGGGTTATCATCTGCCGAGCAACACGCGCTACTTGTTGTAAGTCGTTAGAAGCACCTGTAGTTACTTCCTCTTCACCAAAGATGATTTCTTCAGCAATCCGACCACCCAAAGCTACAGCCATCTGATTTTCCAGATAAGAGCGGCTGTATAAACCAGTATCCATCCGATCTTCGCTGGGGGTAAACCAAGTTAAACCACCTGCACGACCGCGAGGAATAATGCTGATTTTTTGCACTGGGTCATAATCTGGCATCAAAGCACCAACTAAAGCGTGACCAGCTTCGTGATACGCTACCAATGTCTTGCGCTTTTCGCTCATAACACGGTCTTTCTTCTCAGGACCAGCCAACACGCGGTCAATCGCGTCGTTGATTTCGTCCATCGAAATTTCCGTCAAATTGCGTCGTGCTGCCAAAATTGCCGCTTCATTCAACAAGTTGGACAAATCCGCACCGGTGAAACCAGGGGTACGACGAGCGATTTTATCCAAATCCACATCCTTTGCCAAAGTCTTGCCACGAGCATGAACTTTGAGAATTTCACTGCGTCCAGCATAATCAGGACGATCCACGACAACTTGACGGTCAAAACGACCGGGACGCAACAATGCTGCATCCAACACATCGGGACGGTTGGTAGCAGCAATAATGATAATGCCAGTGTTGCCCTCAAAGCCGTCCATTTCGGTCAGCAACTGGTTGAGGGTTTGTTCGCGCTCATCGTTACCACCACCTAAACCGGCACCCCGTTGACGACCTACAGCGTCAATTTCATCGATGAAGACGATACACGGAGCATTAGATTTAGCTTGCTCGAACAAGTCACGCACGCGGGATGCACCTACACCCACGAACATTTCTACGAACTCGGAACCAGAGATGGAGAAGAAGGGGACACCCGCTTCACCTGCTACAGCACGAGCCAGTAAGGTTTTACCAGTACCGGGAGGACCAACTAGCAGGACACCTTTAGGAATTTTTGCACCAACGGCGGTAAAGCGATCGGCGTTTTTGAGAAAGTCTACAACTTCGTTTAGTTCTAGTTTGGCTTGGTCAATACCCGCAACATCACCAAAGGTAACTTGGGTTTGCGGTTCCATTTGCACTCTGGCTTTAGACTTACCAAAGTTCATTGCTTGGCTACCGGGACCATTTTGGGCACGACGCAGCAAAAAGAATAAGCCAACTAAAAGCAATACTGGGAAAAATAAACTGCTAAGTGCCTTAAACCAAAATCCTTCATCGGTTTGGGGCAAAACAGAAATATCAACACCTTTAGCGCTGAGAGTGTTAATCAGGTCTGGGTCGTTGACCAAGGTTACTATAAACTGGGTTCCTTGATTCGACTTCACAAGAGCCGTAGACCGATCTGCACTTAAACTGACTTTTGCAACGTTATTGTTTTCAACTTCTTGAATAAACTGGCTGTAACGCCATGTTTCTCTGCTTTGCGGTTGTTTGTCAAAGAATGCTGTTCCTAAAGCTATGACAACAATAAAAAGCAGTGCGTACAGCCCCGCATTTCTCCATCTTTTATTCACGCTTGGTCAATCCTCCAATACTTTTTGTGCGTTAGCTTCCAGCCGGCGCTTTGCGCCATCGCGTAGCGTCTGGTGTTACAACAGGGCATTATAAGAATTATGTTAACTTATCTTAAGGTATATCAGATTGCCGCACCATCATGCTAAAAAAATTGCCGCAATTGCTGAAAAATCGGATGCCTGGGATCATATTCTAGCTTTCCTGTCGGCTGAATGACGGTGTGGATGGGGATAATTTCGACTACGCAATTACTGTAGGCGATCGCTTCAAATTTTTTGACTAACTCTGGTGTCCAAGGTTCCTCTCTCACCACCTGCTGCTGAGTGTGAAGGTAATTTATTAATTGCTCACGCATAATTCCTGGCAAAATTCCTTCTTTTGGTGTCCACCAACAGCCATCAAGCCATCCCCAAAGATTGCCGGTACTCGTTTCTAACCAATTTCTGGCTGACGAAACTAAAATCGCTTCTTGAGCATTCAACTTTTGAGCGCTATTTTTTGCTAACCAAGCACTCAGGTAATTTCCAGTTTTGTGAATCGGGAGACTGCGATAATATTCTGGTAGTGAAAGGGCGCAAATAATACCATCTTTTTGCTTATAAGTCAAATCCGGCATTAATAATCTACCAGTTATCCACTCCCGTCCATCAGAAAAGACAGTAATTCTGAGAATAGGAAAGTGTGCCATGATAACTTCTGCACCTTGACGCAGACGCTTCCAATCTGGTTGCTGCCAACCGAAAGTTTGTAAACTAAATTGCAAGCGATCGCAGTGTGACAGCCAGTTAGTTAAACTACTATCCAACGAGCTCTCATAAACCCGCAACGTAGTAAAAACCGTCGCTCCATAAAGTAACCCCGGATCGTCAATTGCTAATTCCAGGGTTTGAGACTCAATTAATTTGCCGTTATACCAAAACAAAGCAAGTGTTAGTAGTTAGAGGTTAGTCAATACGGTTCGGTTAAGAATATTGTGAACCCAAAACCCTTGTAGAGAAGTTGTATTGCAACGTCTCTTAACCAAACTGTATTGAGAGGTTAGTAGTTAGTAGTTAATATTAGACCTCTTGCAAAAAAAAATCATGGTACGATAGGGGTTTTGAAAAATCTGCTTTCTATCTCAATAAAAAAAAATAAACTTATGTGAGTTTGGCAGCTTGTGGTGCTTTTGGTTGCGAGAACTTGGATTTTCACAACCTAATTTTGTAGAGACGTAAGCTAGCTACGTCTCTACGAGGATTTAGGGCTTAAATGAACGGTATTGACAGAGAATTGATAACAGCTAACCACTAACAACTATTCAATCTTTCTTGGGAAATTTAATTTGGTTTCCTTGAGGAGTACTGATTACCTTTCCCCCCAAATCTTCGATTTTTTCAATTGCTATTTTACGGGTTTTCTCATCGACATGATTACTTAAAACTAGTGCCCATGATGCAATTTGAGCATGTTTACTATCAGGATTATGACTGAGAAAATCAGCAGTTTTTTGAGAAATAGTTATAACTTGTTTACTTTGTTCATCTGAATAGTTATTTGCCCAGTTTGCCGCAGTTTCAAAAGATTGTCTTGCGGCTTGAGAATTACCTAGAAATAATAACTCATCAATTCCTTTATAACGCCACACATAATAAGACCTTTCAGGAACCCAGGGAGATAATGACTTTAAACTTTTATCCATTAATGCAACAGACCTTTTTGGCATAGCAGCATACATAGAAGTACTAGTAGAAAGACCAATATAAGCGGTTAAAAATCGCGGATCGTTTCCCAGGATAACTTCAAAATATTCTGGACTTAGACTGTAACCTGTTTTTTCGCGAATTTCATCATCACCAAAGTATTGCAAAAAATCGAGATATACCCAATCAGCAATTAGGTTTTTATAGCCAAAGGTGGGCATTTTTTTGAGTAAACGAAGACGCATCTTTTCGGAATTCATTTCTCTTTCTATTTTTAAAGATGCAAGTTTATTGCTACTGGTCAGTTTTTGCAGTCGCGTAAATTGGATTAATCCAATTCCGAAGATACACAAAAAGAGGACAAAAAATGTATTAACACTTTGACGAGAGAAACAGAACATTCTGGTTGCTGGAAAATAATTATCAAACTACAAGTACATAGTTCCCAGAAATACTGTCCAAGTAACAGGCTTTATATTCTGAATCATCTTTCAGCCCAAGAATATTCAATTTACTATTATGCAAAATGAATAATATTTGTTCGTTTCCTCAGCATCATTCTTCCTCGCTGGCACATTGTTCGAATGATATTCGTCAGTACATCGCGCATTCATCCCACACTCCTAAAAGTGAGATGTGGGACTTCTGCTTATTTAGTTAACTCCTTAGGAGGTAATGCGTAAAACCCAAAACCGTGTAGAGACGATTCTGTGCTACGTCTCTACGTGTATTTAATAACAATGCAATCTGATGTAATTGAGATGGTGTTTCCAAAGAATAGATAGATGTAGAGCCATCTTGGTGAGATTGTCTAGATGTTTTGACAACTACCTCGCTAGGCTGAGGGATTACTTCTGACAATTATTAAAATTTTTAAATAGTTATCGATTTATCTTGATTTTTGGTCACACCATGAAAAAGAGTAACAGCATTTTCGCAAAAGTATTGTTCAGTGCAATTAGTGTAGGCAGTCTTGTTGCTCTGTCTGCTTGTAACAGCCAGCCTGTTGCCGAAAATCCAACAGTTCCTCCCGCTACAGAAACTCAGACAACCATTCCCCCCACAACAGCGGAAACTCCAGCAACTACTGTTCCTTCTGCCGTACCAACACCCACTGGCACAACTGCAAACCAAAATTTGGGAGAATTGGCACAGACAGCAGCCAGTCAGGGTTCATTTACAACCTTAACAAAGGCAGTACAAGCCGCAGGTTTAACTGAACAATTGACTGGGAAAGGACCTTACACAGTATTTGCACCTACTGATGCCGCTTTTGCCGCATTACCAGAAGATACTGTAGAGAAACTCCTCAAGCCAGAAAGCAAATCAAAATTAGTCAAGTTTTTGGGATACCATGTTATACCTGGGCAAGTCACGTCTAGCCAGCTAACATCTGGAAAAGTCAAAACAGTTGAGGGTACTCCTGTAACAGTAAAAGTTGATAGTGCCAGCAACACAGTCACAGTCAACGGTGCTAAAGTCGTTCAGGCTGACATTCCCGCTAGCAACGGCATTGTGCATGTAGTTGACAAAGTAATTCTGCCACCCAATTTTAAGTAAGTCTTAAGCACCGGATAGCAAATGATAGTTAAGCCAACTAAATAACCCTCAGTTGAGTCAATCAGCAATAACTGGGGGCTTTTTTGTGCCTTGCTTTTATAAGAAGTACACAAAAATTTGATTTGAGAAATATTCTTATTAAATAGTTTTATTAAAGCCCTTTAGTTAATTATTATGTTTAACCATTTAAATGTCAAAAACCCTGCCAGTTGAACTTTTGAAGCTGAAAAATAAGGCAAAGATAAATATTGAAAAAATCATAAAAAGGATTTTTTGTCAAGTTTTTCCGGAAATAATTCCTGATTTTGCGTAATTTTGTTAAATTTAGTGCAAATTAGGTAGCTCTACTACTGAGGCTCTAATAAGAGCGATGGAAGTAGTCTAAAGTTTAGTAGTCGCTGTTTCACCGGAGCATCTACAGCTAACGCGCTCTGCCTTCATCTGACCCTAGTCCTTGCTCTTGGCTCAAATTTCTGGCTTTTAAGCGCTCTCCAGCAGCTTGTCAAAAACTTGCTAATATCTTCATGTACTGTAGCACAAGTGACAATTTCGCATAAATTCCATGCTGTTTTGACGCTTTGTAGGCTAATATCTATAATCTCACGTGTCAAATCTTTTGTGAATTGATTAAAATATCGTTGTATACAATAAGAACAGTTTGTCAAGTTTCATAAGGCTGAAATTTAACTTCTTGCGCTAAGGTGTGATTAAGACCGAATTTAGGGAGCGCTGATTCTGCCCAATACCTTAACTCCTCAGTTTAGGTGATTGGAAAAAATCCAGTTGAGTGCTTGAATATGAGCAACACAACTGTTCAGATCCCAAGCGAATGCCTAAAGGTAAGCTTAATCAATCATAAAAACAGAAGCACTCGATGAAGCATTCATCGCATCCCAACTGTTTAGCTTGAAGGCGATTCTATAGAAGCGCCAATTATCACTCAGTAAGATATGAAGTAAATGTAAAAAGGGCTGCACTCAAACATCTAAACTGAGTTAACATTGAATGCACGGTTTCTAAGTAGTTAATGTTTGACATCATACTTAGAAAATAGATAAAAGCAATTATACCTCAGTTTGAATGTAATGATAATGCCACTGTAAATCCCAAAAAGATTTGGCAAAATTTAAGGGTATAATTACTTTTTTCAATACTTTTTAGGTAGAACAGGCTCAACTTTACTTAAAGACTTCATTGTAATTACACAAAAAGAGTGCAATTTCTGTGAAACAGGCTACAATCGGAACAGTCTTTACATAAACATCTCCCAACAGTCATATTAGTTTGATATGGAGTGGTGAGTTTTTTAGGAAGATGAGTCTTTTTTAGACCAGTTAGTCAAAAGTGATGTGCAACACCAACACTTATGGCGTTTACTTTCATCATGAGAAGTCGATGGAAACGGCGGCTTCGCAGTGAAGCTAGAAACACCTCCCTTGGGAGGCTTAAATATTCCGGAAATATTAGTGGCTTTCTCCGACTCGCCCTGTATTTTCGGTTTTCAAAAAGCTCATTTATAAGAGCACTAAAAACATCTTTCGTGAATTGATTCTGCAAGGAGCATGAGGAACGCGGCATGAACCAGGCTAACAACGTACTCGAAAGCATTTATCAGCCTGACCTAGAAATAATGAATCAGCCTGAGCTCGAGTTAGAAGAACTCTTAATCGAGGATGAAGAGGACTTGCTTATTAACGATGAAGGCGACGATGAATTTTTAGAGCCTCAGTCTGATGAGGACGACGCAAAGTCTGGGAAAGCCGCTAAATCGCGTCGCCGGACCCAAAGCAAGAAAAAGCATTACACCGAAGATTCGATTCGGCTTTACTTGCAAGAAATTGGTCGTATTCGTCTTCTTCGGGCAGATGAAGAAATTGAATTGGCACGAAAGATTGCCGACTTACTCGAATTAGAAAGAGCGCGTGAAAAACTTTTAGAACAGTTGGATCGCGATCCGAAGGATAGCGAATGGGCAGAAGCAGTGCAACTGCCGCTACCAGCATTTCGTTATCGCCTGCATGTTGGTCGCAGGGCGAAAGATAAGATGGTGCAATCTAACCTGCGCTTAGTAGTTTCAATTGCTAAGAAGTATATGAATCGTGGTTTGTCCTTCCAAGACTTAATTCAGGAAGGTAGCCTAGGTTTGATTCGCGCAGCCGAAAAGTTTGACCACGAAAAAGGTTATAAGTTTTCTACATACGCTACGTGGTGGATTCGTCAAGCAATTACTCGTGCGATCGCCGATCAATCTCGCACTATCCGACTTCCGGTTCATCTTTATGAAACCATCTCTCGGATTAAGAAAACCACCAAGCTGCTTTCTCAAGAAATGGGTCGCAAACCCACTGAAGAAGAAATCGCTACTCGTATGGAAATGACCATTGAGAAGCTGCGGTTTATTGCTAAATCTGCACAACTGCCGATTTCTTTAGAAACGCCTATTGGCAAAGAAGAAGATTCCCGACTCGGCGATTTTATTGAGTCAGATGGCGAAACCCCAGAAGACCAAGTTTCCAAAAATCTTCTGCGCGAAGACCTAGAAAAAGTCCTCGACAGTCTTAGCCCCCGCGAACGCGATGTTCTGAGACTACGCTACGGCTTGGATGACGGTCGCATGAAGACTCTAGAAGAGATTGGACAAATTTTCAACGTCACCCGCGAACGGATTCGTCAAATTGAGGCGAAGGCACTCCGCAAGCTACGCCACCCAAATCGCAACAGCGTTCTTAAGGAATATATCAGGTAGGAGCGCGGGAGCGTTGATAGTGGGAATTTAAAGAGGATAAAGCGGAATAGGAAAAACGCTTTCTCAATGCCCACTAACAATGCTCCAACCATTAACCTAAAAAACCTGGAGGTGAATTAACACTCCCAGGTTTTTTTATTTATTAAGATATTTATCGTTTCAAATATTACAGGATGCCCCAGAAGTGTAGAAAGCCTTGACCAGAAAATATCTCAATTAAAGCGGCGGCTAAAAAGCCAATCATTGCCAAGCGACCGTTCCAAATTTCTGCTTGTGGGGTGAAGCCCCAACGCCAAGCATTGCGATCTTCGATTACGGATACGGTAGTTTTTGTAGTATTTGTAGTCATAGCTAGTGCTCCAGAGTGGATTTACGAAACTTTATTACTCTATGTAAACTAATATAACAATATTTTTCGACTTTGCAACATGATATTGAAAAAACTGTGATGTTTTGTTGACTTTGATAGCAATCACTGATATTAAGAACAGACTAAGAAATAGACTTGAACGTGAATCATTAAGGCTGAGGTTACAGAGCGCTTCAGTTTTGCTTTGTCACAACTCATAGATTTATTGAGATAAACTACTAACTATTTTATCTATTTTGGTGTCAGATGTGAAAAAGCAGCGATTTGCTGGGAGCTCTTAGCAGGGGAGAAAAACCACGCCACTTGCGGGTGGAGCAACAACTGAGCGGGAGAAAAGGGTCAGGGGTGCTTTTCACTCGGTTTGTACCTTTTCCTCTGCTAGAGTGCCTCTGATCAAGATTTTTTTAACTTTAGCTTTGAAGTTATGGGCGAATGCCGCTATACACAGTATTTTAAATTAGTAGTAATAATTTGCATTTAAATAGTAGAGACGTTCCCCCGGAACGCCTCTACTACTCAGGTGAGTTTTGTCGATTTAAAGATTAAATTTTGTCAGATAAATTAATACCATTTCACGAAAAGACTGATGTGAATTATTCTTTGCGCCCTGCAAAGCTGCTGCCCCGAAGTATCAAACTTCAAGTCAAACGGTATAACTTGCCAGAAATTTTCATTTCTGGTGTCAGCTTTAATATCGCTCTGTTTAAGAACGCACTTCAGCCACGGTGATGATTTTTTCATCGCGGTTAAGCTGAAGAACGCTTTCACCCGTAGCATCTCTGCCGAAGAAAGGCACTGTTTCTACACTTAGACGCACTACCCGCTCTCGATTTGTGACTAGTGCTACCTCAGTTTGTGCGATCGCCATTACCATACCAGCTAGATTGTCAGTTTTACTTTTAAACTTCAGCGCTTGCGTACCCAAATCACCGCGATTAGCTAGTTTGAAATCTTTCACTGGTATTCGTTTGGCATATCCTTCTTGAGTAACCAACAACAAATTACTATCCTTGGCAAATGTTACACAGCCGACCATTTGCTGATGTTTCAACAGCCGTAATGCTTGCAACCCGACAGCAGTACGACCCATAATCGGTAGTTGTTCATCATTTACCGGAAACCTCAACAATCGTCCACCAGAACTGGCAACAATCAGATGTTCTCCAGGAGTAGCAAATTGGGTAAATAACAATTCATCATCGTCTTTTAACTTTAAAATTGTAATTCCGCGACGAGTCAGGTTAGTAAATTCCCCAAGGGAGAGGCGCTTAATTCGTGCCTGCTTTGTCAAAAGAATCATTTGCGAGGTTTCGGCGTTTTGTGGTAGCACAAAGCGGTTGATAACAGCTTCTTGAGAGCCTTGAGCAGTACTACTAAGCATGGTTATCAGTGGTTTTCCCCGTGGAGAACGTCCAGTCGTTGGGGGAATATCTCCTACGTTCACAGGGTAGACTTTGCCACCACTATTTAACACCATTAACTCTTTGTCTGTATCAGTCAGTGCTGTTTGGATAATGAAGTCATTATCCGGCAAACCGTTGTCAGCTTTCGGCTTTTTCGCTGATGGCTGAGTACGACGCACATACCCCCGGTGGCTAAACTCTAAAATAACTTCTTCTGCTGGCTCTTCAGATTTGGGATTTGGGATTTGGGATTTGGGATTCTCCTCCTTATTGCTTGTCTGGTTGTCTTCTATGAGTCTATGAGTCTGGGTATCAAGAGCCAAAAGTTTAGTACGACGAGCATCGCTGTACTTGCGTTTGAGAGTACGCAAGTCTTTTTTCAGTGCTTTGAGTAACTCTTTTCTGTCGTTGAGCAACCGTTGTAATAAGTCAATTTCGTCAATTAATTGCTCAAATTCCCGCTGTAAATTTTGCTGTTCTAAACTGGTGAGACGTCGCAACGGCATAGCTAAAATTGCATCTGCTTGGACTTCAGTCAAATCGAGCAGGCTACACATATCTATTTTTGCGCTAGCACCATCAGCTGCTTGCCGCAAAATTTCAATGACATCATCTAAGTTAGATAATGCTTTTAGCAAGCCGTCGAGCAAATGTAGGCGACTTTCTGCATTTTGTAATTCATTAGTGTAGCGACGGTTGAGAGTCTGTTCGCGAAAACTTAAAAACTCTTGCAGTAGGTGACGCAAACTTAGCTGACGCGGTTGTCCATCAACGATCGCTAAAAGAATTGCCCCAAAATTAGTTTGCAGAGCGGTTTGGTGATACAAATGCCCAAGAACATCCTGTTCTTTAGTATCGCGTTTGAGTTCAATGACTACGCGCATACCTTCGCGATCGCTTTCATCCCGCAGATCGGAAATTCCTTGCAAGCGACCTTGATTGACTAATTCCGCTACTTTCTCAATCCAAGCTGCCTTATTCACTTGATAAGGCAATTCCGTAATGATTATTGCTGTTCGCCGTTTGCTACCCCTAACTGGTGCCATTTCCTCTATTTGGGCAACTCCTCGGAGCACAATACTACCCTTCCCGGTGGTGTATGCCTCGCGAATGCCTGCATTACCAATGATTTCCCCGCCGGTGGGAAAATCTGGACCCGGAATTAACTGAAATAATTTTTCGTCACTCAAATCAGGATTGTCGATTAGGGCAATTAACCCATCAACTACTTCTCCTAAGTTGTGTGGTGGAATATTTGTTGCCATTCCTACGGCAATACCCGCACAGCCATTTAGCAACAAGAACGGTAGCTGTGCTGGTAGCACTGTTGGTTCTTGTTGGGAATTATCGAAATTACCGATAAATTCCACTGTTTCTTCACCAATTTCTGCCAGCATTCCCTCATGGCTGATGGCTGCAAGACGCGTTTCTGTGTAGCGCATTGCTGCGGGTGGGTCGTTATCCACACTGCCAAAGTTGCCATGTCCTGCCAATAAGGGATACCGACTGGAAAACTCCTGCACCAACCGAACCAAAGCGTCATAAACCGATTGGTCGCCGTGGGGATGATATTTACCCAGTACGTCTCCGACTACACGGGCACACTTACGATAGGGTCTGTCGGGGGTTAAACCGAGTTCGTGCATGGCATACAAAATGCGCCGATGCACAGGTTTTAAGCCATCACGCACGTCTGGTAATGCCCGCCCGACAATCACACTCATGGCATATTCTAGGTAAGACCGTTGCATCTCCGTGTGCAGGGCTGTGGTGATTACCTGTCCCGTTGAGAGAAGATTTAACTGTTTTGCCATGAGTTTTTTCCCTGAATTTTCACTACACAAAAATCTCTATAAATGAACACAGCAGCAACCACAGCATAACGGATGAAATGAAATTATTAATACCATCTTGATAGTCATAAAGCAAAAATCAGTAGTATTATCCGTCATATGATGGGGATACACATTGATTTTTTTTAGTCGTTAGACAACTGTTTTGATTGAAGTGGTAATTTCCCTCACCCCTATAACTTAAATTCTCATGAAAACTGTTTTGATTGTCGAAGACGATTTAATTAATGCTCGTGTTTTTTCCAAAATCTTGACCAAGCGCGGTGGCTTGGAGGTGAAACATACTGAAAATGTGGAAGAGGTAATGAAAATTGCCTCTTCCGGTGAAGCAGACATTATTTTGATGGATGTTTCTCTCTCAAGAAGTGTTTACCAAGGTAAGTCTGTTGATGGTATCAAGATTACACAAATGTTGAAATCAGATCCACAAACAGCAAATTTACCTGTTATTTTGGTAACGGCACACGCGATGGAAGGCGATCGCGAGAACTTTCTCAAGCAGAGCGGTGCTGATGGTTACATCTCTAAACCAGTTGTTGACCATCAACAGTTTGTTGACCAAATCATCGCACTGCTACCCAAACAGGACAATTGACAATTTATTTAGTAACCGTCGCCCGTCAATATGTTGGGCGACTGTTTACTTTTCACACTTTAGTATATATGTACTGTTAAATGGTGCTTTTAAGCAAGGGGGAATTTGAAGAGGGGGAG
>NZ_JAOWRF010000214.1 GCF_025753815.1 Plectonema radiosum NIES-515
CCCTCGCCTCTCGTCGGCCCGGAGACGCCTATCACCCACAGCCCCACTCCCCACTCCCAACTCCCAACTCCCAACTCCCCACTCCCAACTCCCAACTCCCAACTCCCCACTCCCCACTCCCAACTCCCAACTTTCATAACTCAGCCCGAATAGTAAAAGCATAATCTCCTCCCGGCTCTAGCTCGTAGTCTCGTTGCTCCAAGAAGCGACCGAGGGGTTCTTTAATTAAAGCACGACCTTGAGAAGGCTTAACAGACAGTTCTCCCAGGCGAAAATGCCATTGAAACTGCCACTCAAAGTCACCCGCGCTCACTTCCCCTTCAAGGAAGCCGTGTTGCCAGGATTGGCGAGTAACCCTGACATGGGCAATGCTTTCTGGCAGACGTTTAGTACTCACTATGCTTTATGTCAAGTTTGAGATAAAGGTTGACCATATAGGCTATTTTTACCATACATAGCTTAGATCCACAAAAGTAGTGCGTTGCATATTTCTGGGATGATGAATGCAATAGACGTCTCCGGAAAAGACGTAGAGACGTAGCATTGCTACGTCTCTACATTCTTTTCTGGAAATGTCTAATCTTACACCGATATTGGTCGGAGGTGCTTTCGTCTTCACCCGGCTATCCATCCCCTTCCTGCTGACTGCGGTGTGGGGAATTCCGCCGAATTTGTTAAAAAGTCACTCACCATACAATCGCTTTTTTTGCTATAGAAGTGATTGTCTTTGCTTTTTTATCAGTAAATTTACTAAAATATAAAGATTAAGTAAAGTTGATTGAGATACTTAAAATAATACTTAAAATATTTTTAAACTACAGTGACATTAAAAAACATACTTAACTAGTTCTTAACTTTTTCTTAGTCTATGACAGATTTCTGAAAATTTTCTCCCTTTTCATTTCATCTAATATTTGTATATAAGGGCACAAGTATAGTGAAAGAATTAAATACTTGTATTGTGGATCTACAAATCGTGGAAGCTGCTCTATTAGAGCATCCATTGATTGACGATTGTGTGGTATTGGTTCGCAAAGGAGAAACTTCTAGACGAGAGCTAGTTGCTTATATAGTCTTTGCAGGGTCATTTTCGTTGGAGCAGGTGCAATCCCACTTGCTTTCGCGTGTATCTGCGGTGATGATGCCGATCGCCTATATTCCGGTGTCCAGCTTACCGCTGACTGAGCTAGGGCAAGTAGACGAACAGGCTTTAACCCACCTCGAAGCGATCGACTCCGACTTAGTGCAGCGATGGGAAGAACGTTTACAGTCTCTGCCGGAAGTCGAGCAGGTGGCAGTAATAGTTGAAGAATATAACGAGAAAATCCCCCCGTTACATCTATCAGATTTGCTACCTGAGAAAAGCAGACGTGTCCATCGTCTAAATTCCGATAAATCTGTTGAAATAGCTGCGGTGCTACAAGAATCTGAATCGAAACCGTTAGCTATTAGTTACGGTGCAGCTTTGCAGTTAGAAACTGACGCTCCAACCACCTTATCAGCAGCTTTGTTGCGGACAGCACTAGTTGCTTCCAAGGGAATAATTTACCTGAAAGCTGACGGTTCTGAGATTGTGCAGTCTTATAAGGCTTTATTGAACGAAGCAGAGCGAATTAAAGGAGGATTGTGTCAATTAGGACTAAAGCCTGAAGATAAAGTTATTTTCCAGATAAACCATAATTGGGACTTCATCCCTGCATTTTGGGGTTGCATTTTGGGAGGTTTTGTGCCTGTACCGATATCGACTCCCCCGACTTATGAAGTCAACAGTACTGTGCAAAAGTTGCACAATGCTTGGCAGATGTTGGATAAACCGCTCATCCTGACGACTACGGAATTGGCTCCAGGAGTGCGTTCTTTATCTGATATTTTGAGTTTGGAAAACTTTCAAGTTGAAACAGTCGATCGCTTGCGGTTGTGCGACAAAGATGAAAACTGCCATGTCAGTCAGCCAGATGATTTAGCGATATTAATTTTAACTTCTGGCAGCACAGGCATACCAAAAGGGGTGATGTTGAGTCACCGAAATATCTTGAGCAATGTGGCTGCAAGTGCCCAGATGAATAATTTTACCAGCGATGACGTATCGTTGAACTGGCTGAACCTTGACCACGTAGGAAGTCTAATCCGCTGTTCGATTAGAGATATTTATGTCGGTTCCCAACAGATCCACGTTCCCGCAGAAGCTGTGTTAGAAGATCCACTTCTTTGGTTGGATTGGATCGATCGCTATCGGGTGACATTCGCTTGGGCGCCAAACTTCGCTTTAGGACTAGTCAATGCTCGTGCAGAAGTTATTCAACAAAGGCGATGGGATTTATCTGCCGTAAAATCTATTTTATCAGTAGCTGAGGCGATCGCTCCCAAAACGGCGCAGCGATTCTTCTCGTTACTTGCACCCCACGGATTATCAATCAATGCGATGCATTCAGCTTGGGGAATGTCGGAAACTTGTGCAGCTGTCACTTTCTCCCATGAGTATTTGTTGAATTTACCATCACCTGATTATCCCTTTGTGGAAGTGGGGACACCAATCCCCGGTTTGCAACTGCGGATTGTAGATGCTCAAAATCAGGTTGTTCACGAAGATACAATTGGTCAATTGCAGATTTCTGGAGCGATGATTACCTGCGGTTACTATGAAAATCCCGCACTCAACCAGGAGGCTTTTACTGAAGATGGCTGGTTGAAGACGGGAGATTTAGGGTATGTTCATCAGGGGCGCTTGACGATAACCGGGCGCCAGAAAGATGTTATTATCATCAACGGACTAAATCACTACAATCATGAAATCGAAGCGATCGCTTTATCTGTAAAAAATGTCGAAGTTTCTTACACAGCTGCTTTTGCAGTCCGAGATGACGAAAGCGATACCGACCAATTAGCGATCGTTTTCCATACTTCGGTGACTGACGACAACCAGTTAGTAGATTTACTCAAAGAGATTCGCTTAAATGTTGTCCGCGAAATTGGCGTAAATCCAGCTTATCTGATTCCAGTTAAAAAAGAGGCGATTCCCAAAACTGCAATTGGCAAGATTCAACGATCAAAATTAAAACAGCAGTTTGAGGCAGGTGAATTTACATCTATTGTCAAGCAAATCGATATTCTTACTGGTAATGCGAATACATTACCAGATTGGTTCTACAAAAAGATTTGGCGCAGACAAGAAGCGGTAACTTTAAACACTCAACTCCAAACGGGATATTTTCTGGTGTTCCTGGATGAATTGGGATTGGGTTTGCACCTATGTAGAGAATTAAAGCAGAAGCAAGCGCAGTGCATTTGTGTTGAGGCTGGATCGGAATTTGTTCAACTTCAGCGCGATCGCTATTCCCTAGACCCGAAAAACCCCGAACACTATCAGCATCTGTTGAAGTCACTTCAAGCCGCAAATATAGAGATTTCGCAGATTCTACATTTGTGGACTTATGACAAGTATAAAGGAGAAGTTTCCAGCTTAGAGGCGCTAGAGCAAGCACAAGAACGCGGAGTTTACAGTTTGGTATTCTTGGTTCAAGCACTTTCGCAAATCCAAAATTCGGCAAATATACGGTTGTCAGTCATTTCCAGCCACACCCAACCTGTATCAGCAGCCGATGAAATTGCTTACGAGAACAGTCCTATTCTGGGCATAATTAAAACAATACCCCAAGAACTGCCTTGGCTGGATTGTCGTCATATTGATTTAGCGGCAGAAGTTGAAGCTGATGCTACCTGCGTTCTCCGTGAAATCCAGGTCATGCAGAAAGAGCGAGAAGTCGCTTACCGCAATCAACAACGTTTAGTCTCTCGCTTGGCGAAAGTTGATTTAATACACGAGCAAAAGCAAGATTTACCCTTTCAGCGTGGCGGAATGTATCTGCTGAGTGGCGGTTTGGGCGAAATTGGCGTAGAAATTGCCAAATATCTGCTGCAACACTATGAAGCTCGGCTATTGTTGGTGGGTCGCACTCCTCTGCCAGAAAGAAGCACTTGGCAGGAACATATCAAGCAAAAAGATGCTATTTCCGCCCGGATTCAGGCTTACTTATCCTTAGAGCAACTTGGGGGAGAGGTAATTTATGAAGCTGTAGATATATGTAATTTAACTGAGATACAACAAGTGGTTGAGCGAGCCAAATCTAACTGGCAATGCGAGTTGGAGGGGGTGATTCATTTAGCAGGAATTGGAAGCGAACGGTTGTTGGTTGAAGAAACTATTCGTAGTTTGGCATCAACGCTGCGTCCCAAAATTTTCGGTACTTGGGTTCTGCATCAACTCCTCGAACAGCAGAGCAAAGGCATCTTTATCAGCTTTTCTTCAGTGATAAGTTTCTTTGGTGCATTTAGCGTCGGTGCTTATGCTGCTGCTAACAATTTTCTTGACTGCTTTTCACATTACCAAAGAGCCAAAAGTAAGTTGCAAAGTTATTGCTTTGGTTCTAGTACATGGGCTGGGGTAGGTATCAGTCGTGGGTATGAATCTAGGGATGCACGTTTTGCCCAAGGTCGTCAAGTGATGTCAGCAGAGCAGGGATTGAATTCTTTCCTTGCTAGTTTGCATCATCAACCAGCACATTTGCTTGTGGGATTAGATGGAAATCATCCTTACATCCGCAGATGTTCGGAAAGTGCATCTTTTTCTGCCGAGAAATTATGCGCTTATTTTACGGCTTCAACTGAGGTTTGGGTCGCTAAATTGCAGGAATTGTTGGTGCGCGATCGCTTTGGAAATCCCAGCATTTGTGATTTTCACCAAATCGAAAAAATGCCCCTTTCTGTAACAGGTGAAATTGACCGCAAGCAGCTAGCTACCGGATTTGCAACTACTGAATATATCGCACCCACAACTGATATTGAAGAAAAACTTATTAATATTTGGCAAAAAGTATTAAATGTACCCGAAGCGGGTATCCAGGACAACTTTTTTGAATTAGGAGGAACTTCGCTATTAGCCGTGCGCTTATTCTCAAACATTGAGCAGACATTCGGCAAAAGACTTCCTTTATCTTCTCTGTTTCCATCAGGGACTGTAGAAGCTCTTGCTCAGACTATTTCCCAAACAGAATCATCTGTTGATAATCAGGTTTCGTCAACATCCTCTCAGAACAAATCAAAAAGTTCTTGGTCATCTTTGGTAGAAATTCAACCCACAGGTTCTCAGCCACCTTTATTCTGTATCCATCCCCTTGGTGGAGAAACTCTATGTTACCGCGATTTGGCAAAGCATCTGGGGTCAGAACAACCCGTTTATGGGTTACAACCAATCGGACTAGATGGTTCATTGCGTCCATTAACTCGAATTGAAGACATGGCATCACACTATATTCAAGAAATTCAGATGATTCAGCCGAAAGGTCCTTATTTTCTACTAGGGTGGTCTTTTGGAGGTTTTGTAGTCTACGAGATCGCTCAACAACTTTACTCTCAAGGTGAGAAAGTGGGTCTTCTAGGGATGATTGATAGCATTCGTCCAGGTTATTCTGAGCGATCGCCATTTTTAATCCGAATTTTTCTGCACTTAAATAATATTTTCCGACGAGGACCGGCTTATATCTGGCAAAAGGCTGTGGGTTGGAGCAACCAGGGCAAGTATGAGATTCAACAGATATACAAGCGTTACTTAAATGCGACACAACACGTATTAGATATTACGCCGCATTTAGCAGATAATGACGAACACTTAGAAGTTATAGATGCTAATGTGCAAGCTCTGGACAAATATATTTTTCAAATTTACCCAGGTCGAATGACCCTTTTCCGGACTTCAGATGAAAATCGCTACGAAGCTATAGGTGAACAATACGATCCTCAATTCGGCTGGGGTGATATCCTCACTGGAGGAATAGATATCAATCACATTCCCGGTTCTCACTTATCTGTGATGGAAGAACCTCATGTACAGGTAATAGCAGAACAATTAAAAGTTTACCTAGAAAAAGCTCATGCAGTCAACTTAAAAAATTACAGCAGATTTCAGACAAATGAAGTATACACATAAAACCCCTCTTTTTGTAGAGACGTAGCACTGCTAGGTCTCTACGTCTCTACGTATATTATATTAAAGTGCAATCTGCTGGATATTGTCTTGTGACAATAGAGCAATTCCCACATTCATGAGGTAGAAAATATTGAATTAACCGCTTCGGAACACAGATAAACAAAAAATGGACGCAGATAAATTTGTACCTCAGCAGACTAGGAAACGCTATAAAGTGAAAGAACTGAACGCAAAGTATCAATAGCTTGAGAATTACAACTGATTAGGCAACAAGCACCCATTTAAATCAAACTTAACCAAGTGGATATTTTGTCCAGAAAATATTTTTGTAACACAACTTTTTTTATATACAAAGTTAAACAAGGGTTGTGTCGGCACGGTAAAAATAATAATTTTATTACCAGCGATCGCTGTGGAGAAAATCTCAATGCGTGTCTTGCATATTAGCAATCACATACAAGAAGTCGGTAATGGTATCGTTAATGTGGCAGTAGACCTAGCTTGTTTGCAAGCAAAATATGGACATGATGTTGCCATCGCATCTGCCGGCGGACAATATGAGACATTACTATCACTTTATGGTGTCAAGCACTTTCAATTAAACCAGTCTAGAAAACTCTTGAATTTAATCACAGCACTTTCTCTTTATCGGGGAATAATCCAACAGTTTCAGCCAGATATTGTGCATACACATATGATGACAGGAGTACTGCTCGCAGGGCTTGCAAGATACGGTTTTAAATATAATTTAGTTTCCACAGTACATAATGAATTTCAACGTAGCGCTATTTTAATGGGTTTAGCCGATCGCGTAATTGCTGTTAGTAATGCCGTAAGTGATTCAATGGTGCAGCGTGGTATACCGAAGAAAAAATTGCGCGTAGTCTCCAATGGCACATTAAATAGTCCCAGGCGTCGTAGTATTTTAGACTACCAACCGCTACCTCTACACCGTCCGGCGATCGTCACTGTCTCTGGAATGTATCAACGCAAAGGAATTGGTGAATTAATCGATGGCTTTGTGAAAATTGCCGACAATTTTCACGAAGCGCATTTATATCTAGTAGGGGATGGTCCGGATCGCGCAATGTTTGAGGAAAAAGTCAAAAACACACCTTTTGCTTCGCGCATTCATTTTGAAGGCTTCCAGAGCGAACCGCAACGTTATATGCTAGCAACTGACATCTTTGTGCTTGTTTCCCATCACGAATCCTTTGGTTTAGTTCTCACAGAGGCACGGGAAGCAGGTTGCGCTATTATTGCTAGCGATGTAGATGGCATTCCGGAGACTTTAGATAATCGGCAAGCTGGAGTTTTAGTGCCAGCTAAAGATAGCCAAGCTGTAGCAGTTGCCTTAGCAGAATTACTTAGTAACCCTTCGGTACTGCAAAGGTGGAAGTACCTTGCAAAACAAAATCTAGAGCGATTTAGTGCTGCACGGGTTACTCAAGAAACACTTACTGTATATCAGGAATTAATCCCAAACTATAATCTACTTGAGTTAGTTTGAAATAGTTCATATTTGTGAGTAAATGTCAAATATTTGCAATTCAACTAACGTTACGCACTCCTCATACATACAAATCTCATTCAAGCTATTATGCATCTCTAGAAAAGACGTAGAGACGTAGCAATAATCTATTTGAGTTAGTTTAAAATAATGCATATTTGTGAGTAAATGTCAAATATTTGCAATTCAACTAACGTTACGCACTCCTCATACATACAAATCTCATTCAAGCTATTATGCATCTCTAGAAAAGACGTAGAGACGTAGCAATGCTACGTCTCTACAAGGGTTTAGGAAAACAACAATTGAGATGAGAAAGGGTGATTTTTCTGTTAAAAAATTTATTTTAAATAACCGCAATTTACCTAAAATAGTTATTAATACTGGCTTTAAGGATGATGACGGGAATAATTTAGAGAATCTAGAGAAGACATTACAAGCTGGTTTAGAGCCGAAACAATTCATACCTATTTTAACGGCATACCTAATCTTAATTAACTAATATTTATTATTTAGTTAACTCAACGTTAATTTGGAAACATTAAAACTAATATTTATTATTTAGTTAACTCAACGTTAATTTGAAAACTTTAGTATTTAGGCGAGTGAAAAGTTGAAAATACCAATACAACTTCAAAACTAAATACTGATGAAAAAAGCTAAGTTTTCGACTTTACTGATTTGTTTTGCATCTGCTTCTCTACTTACTGTTGCATTTGCTCTGTTGCCTAAGATGGCACCAGCTCAAACCTCAAGTGTGCATTTAACTATGGGTAATCCTAGCAATGCTGGCACTTCTAACCTCAACGATTATTTATTAAGTAAAACGCAATACGCAACATCACATAACTGTAGTAAGGGAACCCCGAACTGGGTAAGTTGGCAGTTAAACTCATCATGGTTGGGAAGTGCAGCGCGACAGGATGATTTTCGTGCAGATTTTATATTACCTGCTGGCTGCTATCGAGTCCAAAGCACTAGTTATCAGGGTAGCGGATTTGATAGAGGACATATGACTCCTTCCGCTGATAGAACCAACTCAGCTGCCAATAATTCTGCTACCTTCTTGATGACAAATTTCGTTCCCCAATCCCCTGATAATAATCAGGGTGTATGGGAGAGTCTGGAAAGTTATTGTAGAACTTTGGTCTCTCAAGGTAACGAACTCTACATTATTTCTGGTCCTCTTGGCACTGGTGGTACAGGATCAGCCGGTTTCAAAAGTGCAATTGATAGTAACAGAATTACTGTACCAAGCAGTGTTTGGAAGGTTATTGTAGTTGTAGCACCAGGTACAGGACCTAGTGGTGTAACTACTAATACTAGGGTGATTGCTGTCAATATCCCCAATACACAAGGTATAAGAACCGCTCCTTGGAGAAATTACAGAGTTACTGTTGATTCAATTGAAAATGCAACAGGTTATAACTTCCTATCCAATGTTTCTACTTCTGTTCAAAGTGTAATCGAAGCTAGAATTGATAACCTGTAAAACTCAATGTAATTAGGACTTACGCACGGACTACGTATTTCCGTCCCAATCGACGCTTCGGTTCCAATCTCAAAGTCTTGTTTTCTCAAAGGCTGAGTGCGTAAGTCCTAGCAATAATTAAAAGTATTAGCCTGTCTAATATTAGACAGGCTAATACCAATTTTATGTGAGGTTATGCGGTGTGCAACTTTATAGATAAATGGTATAAATAGTTCAGTGTGTTTAGGTTTCCACGACTTTAGTTGCAAGTCCTGCTAAATCCCCTGACTGAATTTTACCAACCACGTAAACATCAATATTTATTTCACCCACACGAAAAACTTGAATATCACTGAGGTTGCTTTCAAGCACCTCTACCAGGTTACGATACTTGCCTACATTTTCTTTTTGTTGTTCGTCATGCCATTCTTTTTCTTGTACAAGATTTCTAAAAAGATAAGACAGGTCAACCGTTTCTACTGGTGAGTTCTGTGGATGATTGGTTAATTCTAAAATTTTCTCACTAGTTAAAGGTTCTTTAACGCCTGACCATAAAAAAGGTTCAAAAGCAAAATCTGACTCACTTGGCATGAGCAAGCCACTAGAAGCCTCTTTAAGTTTTGCAGTAATCTCATCAGAATTACTCATTTGCTCACTTCTCCAAGTCTAAATGTATTTAGCAATAAACTGACAAAGACCACCATTAAGTATACGTTGACGTGCAACAAGATAGATAATTCCTTCTTTGCCGGGGAGAAATTCGACAAACGCCACGATAAGTATAATCTGCAAAAGTAACGCAGGAAGTATTTTTACAGGATTAGCCGCGATCGCCAATATAGCAAATGCGATCGCCAATATAGCAAATGAGGTCGCCGAAATAATAAATGCGATCGCCAAAATAGCAAATGAGGTCGCCAAAATAGCAAATGAGGTCGCTAAAATAGCAAATGAGGTCGCTAAAATAGCAAATGCGATCGCAGGCTAGTGAAGAGGCAAATGCAGTAAAATTCCTAACTGGTTTCGTTGATGCTCATGAATTCATCAGAGTTTTTACTGATGCGGAGTTTTTGTTAAGAATTTATATAACTGATAATCAAGCTCCTTACCTCCATAACTAGCGATGACACAGCCGGATTTTGAAGAAGAAGAGTTAAATCGATTACTAGCGATGATAGATTCAGGCTCTCAGCCCCAAAGTGAGTCAGATCAATTACCAGCGATCGCACAGCCAAGTTCTCAACCTGAAGATGAGTCAGATCAATCACCAGTCATGACACAGCCAGACTTTCAACCCCAAGATGAATTACATCACATTTTTATAGGTTATGAAACAGTAATCGCAGGCGGTACTCAAAAAGTTACACTGCGATCGGGAAAAAGCTATGAAGTCAAGATTCCAGCTAACAGTCCTGAAGAGGCTAAATTACCTTTGAAAGGGTGTGGCTTGCACCTTAATGATGTTGTAGTTGTTCTACATCATTTAAAGGATATGAACCTTCAAAAATCAATAAATAACTTGATAATTAATAATGAAGATATCAAGCCAACGAGCAAGCTAAGAGTTACCAATGTGTATGAGCTAATAAAAGATGCTAAACATACAGAGGATTTAGCTGCGCTGGAGTTGTTAGACAAAATGGTTTACTTCTCTAAAACTAAGCCATCAGTTATTCAGCGTTATAATATTGCCAGTCAAAATTCTAAGTTGATCAAAATTGAAGAGTGTATTGAAAATGCCTTGACTGCATCTAACCTGGATGAAACCGAAAAGCAATCAATCAGAGGAGCATACCAGTATATCAGAGCAGGAGAAAACATAACTGATTTTGGTGTTCTCAATCAACTTGACTCTATTATTCAAAATTCTTTACTTCGTAACGAACTCAAAGAACTCTACTTTCGGTACAGTGTCACATCTAGGGCAAGTACTGGTGATTTATTGATCGTCAATTTAATTGATAATTCTGATAGTTCCCTTAACTTCACAAGTAGTATATGCTATAAAAAATCAGAGTTACTTGCTGCCTACACTACACTTAGAGACGGTAAGGAAGTTTCCGATCAAGCTTGCTTGAAGTCATTAGACTCGCTAATTTTAAATTCAGATATTCCAGATGATTGCAAAGTCATGTACAAGCTGATGCGCGAGCCAGTAACTAATGAGAATGGAAAGTCTGCGGGAGAAGCTTCTACTATTGGCGCTGTAAACAAAGTTTGGGATTCAGTTAAAAAAGCATCTGGGTTTGTGCCGAATGTTACCCAATTTGCTAAAGTTTTTGGAATAAAAGCAGGAACGGGAGCAGCTATCACCGGTCTATCTGGAGGCGCCGCAACTAATGCAACCCTGGCTTTATTGGGGGGTGGTTCTGTAGCTACGGGTGGCTTAGGAATGTTAGGAGGATTGGCAGTAGCAACTGGTGGAGCTGCTTTGCTTGGTGCAGCTGCTTTGGTATCTGTTGCTTCTGTTACTCAAATGGATGCTGAGGATAAAAAGAAATTAGGAGTTGCAGCCGGAGTAGGAGTTGCGTCAAGTGCGGCTGCTGTTGGCACAGCTTGGGCTGCTGTCAGTGCTTTTGGTGTAGCGAGTACAGGTACAGCCATTGGTTCATTATCAGGAGCCGCAGCCTACAGTGCTGCTATGGCAGCCCTTGGAGGGGTTGGTGTAATGACTGGGGGAGCTGCTCTTGTTGCAGCTGGTGCAGGTTTTGCAGCTTGGAAGTTTATCAAAGGAGATAAGAATGATCCGAAGCGGATTTTGAAGAGGTTGGAGGATAAACTGTATTCTTAAATTATGCCGAACGAGTGAACTCGCGGCTACAGGAACGAAGCCTGCCTTCGCAGACTAAGAAGCTCGAAATAATGTGGGATTTTTTTGCGTATTTGTCCGGTTGTTAATTACTCAAAGAAAAAGCGATGTTTGAGTAGCAGTAAGGTAAGCCTGACGACTGTGCGTTCGCGGAGTTTACAGGCACATGAAGCCTTCCTACGCAGGCTTTTAGAACAATAAAATCAGGGAAAATGCACAGAAATTTTACGCAGTTGCACATACATTGTGTTTGGGGAACTTGGGATAGATTGCCGCTGATTACGCCAGATATTCAAGAAATAATTTATTCAGCAATTGTCAAGCAATCTTCTGATTTAGGATGCAAGGTAATTGCCATTGGCGGCACAGTTGACCATGTTCACTTACTAACTGGTTTTCCGCCTAACTTAACTATATCTGAGTTAATGCAAAAAGCTAAAGGTAGTTCTTCCCATTTAATTACTCATGAAATCAAACCCCACGAGTTTTTCAAATGGCAAGGTGGTTACGGTGCATTTACAGTTAGTAACCAACTTATCGACCAAGTAGCTGATTACATCCACAATCAAGCTACCCACCATCACCAAAAATCTCTCATCTCTGACTGGGAAATTATTTAACCATATCTAGCCTGCGAAGGCAGGCTTTGTTCCTGTAGCCGCGAGTTTACTCGTTCGGCTGATTCGGCTCGTTCAACTCATTCAACTCATTCGACTGATTCGGCTGATTCAACTCATTCAACTCATTCGACTGATTCGGCTGATTCGGCTCGTTCAACTCATTCGACTGATTCGACTGATTCGGCTCGTTCAACTCATTCGACTGATTCGACTGATTCGGCTCGTTCAACTCATTCAACTCATTCGACTGATTCGGCTGATTCGGCTCGTTCAACTCATTCAACTCATTCGACTGATTCGACTGATTCGACTGATTCAACTGATTCGACTGATTCGGCTCGTTCAACTCATTCAACTGATTCGACTCGTTCAACTCGTTCGACTGATTCGACTGATTCGGCTGATTCGACTGATTCGACTGATTCGACTGATTCGACTCGTTCGACTGATTCGACTGATTCGGCTGATTCGGCTGATTCTGATTCGACTCGTGCGGCTGATTCAACTCGTTCGACTCATTCGACTGATTCGACTGATTCTGATTCAACTGATTCGGCTCGTTCGACTCGTTCGACTGATTCGACTCGTTCGACTGATTCGACTGATTCGACTGATTCGGCTCATTCAACTCATTCGACTGATTCAACTGATTCGGCTGATTCGACTGATTCGACTGATTCGGCTGATTCGACTGATTCGACTCGTGCGACTCGTCCGCTCATTCATCTTATTCGGCTAGTTCTCAAAAATTGCTGACGGCGATGCCTACAGCAAAGGCATCGCCTTAGAGATTTTAGACCCAAAATCTAAAATCCTAAAGCGCGAATTACTTATTCACTGCTGCTGCTTCTCGCGCCGCAGTTGCTTGATCTGGGTGAATACCCAAGCGTGTAAGATTAATTCTGCCCTTGTTATCAATCTCGCGCACTTTCACAATCACTTCATCACCAACTGCCACTTCATCTTCAACTTTGCCAACGCGGTAGTCAGCTAGTTGAGAGATATGGATCATTCCTTCTTTGCCGGGGAGAAATTCGACAAACGCCCCGATAGGTATAATCCGCGTTACTTGTCCGACGTAGACATCACCTTCATGCAGCTTGCGCGTCATGCCTTGGACAATGTTGCGTGCTCTCTTTGCCTTATTTTCATCCACCGCAGAAATCGTCACCGTGCCATCATCTTCGATGTCAATCTTGGCACCAGTTTCTTCAGTAATACCCTTAATCGTCTTGCCTCCGGGTCCGATGACCAGACCAATCATGTCTGGATCAATCTTAATGGTCAACAAGCGTGGGGCGTAAGGTGAAGTTTCTGTGCGTGGTTGCTCGATGCAAGCGAGCATTTTTTCCAGAATGTGCAATCGAGCCGATTTAGCTTGATTGACGGCTTGGGCGATAACATCCAAGGACAGACCGGAGATTTTCATGTCCATTTGCAAGGCGGTGATTCCAGTATCCGTCCCAGCAACTTTAAAGTCCATGTCGCCCAAAAAGTCTTCAATGCCCTGAATATCGGTAAGGATTCGCACTTCGTCGCCTTCTTTAATCAGACCCATTGCGGCACCGCTGACGGGTTTGGTAATTGGGACGCCAGCATCCATTAAAGCGAGGGTGGAACCGCACACAGAACCCATTGAGGTGGAACCGTTGGAAGAAAGCACTTCCGACACGACCCGAATCACGTAGGGAAAGTCCTCTTTTGATGGTAGCACGGGTAAGAGCGATCGCTCTGCCAAAGCCCCGTGACCAATTTCCCGTCGTCCTGGCGCCCGCAAAGGTTTGGTTTCCCCGACCGAGTAAGGGGGGAAGTTGTAATGATGCAAATAACGCTTTTGTTGATCTGTTTGCATGTCATCGTTTAAGTTTTGGGCATCTCCGGGTGTGCCAAGGGTGCAAGCAGATAATACCTGGGTTAGTCCCCGGTTAAATAAACCGCTGCCGTGGACTCGTCGAGGTAATAAACCAACTTGACAAGAAACAGGACGCACTTCATCTAACTTGCGACCATCAACGCGAACGTTATCTTCGACGATTTGCCGCCGCATGAACTGTTTGGTAATGTCTTTAAAAGTGTTACCTAGTGCTTTGCTGTTTGCGGTTGCAGCTATGCGAATTGCGTCTTCTTCGGGAAGTTCGGCAATTTCTGTTTTAATTTTATCCTTCACCTCATCCAAAGCTGTATCTCGTTCGGTTTTGGTGAAACTAAATTGTGACAGGATTTTTTTTATTTCATCGTTAGCGCGATCGCGAATAAAATTCTCTAGCGTCAAGTCTGCTTCTGGTGGTTGTTGTTGCACCATTTTCAAACCCAATTCTGCCATCAAATCTTCTTGCGCTTTAATTAAGTCGCGCACTGCTTCGTAGCCAAAATCAATCGCTTCGATAATGTCTCGTTCTGACAATTGATTTGCCCCAGCCTCTACCATGATCACACCATCCGGCGAGCCTGCGACGACCAAATCGAGTTCACTGGCTGCGATTTCTGCATAGGTGGGGTTGATGATAAAATCATCTCCCACCAAACCGACTCTGACTGCTGCCATCGGTCCATTAAAGGGTATCTGGGCAATCAGGGTAGCGATTGAAGCACCTGTAACCGCCAACACATCGGGTGGTACTTCTTCATCCATTGATAGCGTTACTGCCACAATTTGCAGGTCATCCCGCAACCATGAAGGGAACAAAGGACGCATCGGACGGTCAATTAGACGGCTAGTCAGAATTGTTTTCTCTGGGGGACGACCTTCTCGCCTCATTATCCCTCCAGGTATTCTACCTGCCGCGTACAGTCTTTCTTCGTAATCTACGGTGAGGGGAAGAAAATCAATGCCTTCTCTGCCTGCGGATCGCGTAGCTGTCACTAAAACTGCTGTATCCCCAGATTGTATCAAGACTGACCCACCAGCCTGGGGAGCTAGTAAACCAACCTTCAGTCGAATATCCCGTCCGTCGAAGGATATTGACTTATCAACTTCTGCCATTCAGTTTTTTTTCCTTCTATGCACGCTATTCTCTTTCTGTGGCAATCCTAACATTTATGCACTATGGCTGACGGTGGAGTACATACAAAGATAGACAACTGACGGCACCAGAGTGCGCTCTTCATCGCTTGTGAAATCTTAGCCTGGGGATAAATGTCTCAAAGGTTCTCGATTGCTACACTCTTATTAAAGGTATATTATTTTGAAAGCTCAAATTAAACATCATCCCAGGAGCGCCCAATTTCTTGGTTAACCATGACAGACCTTTACGTCTAACGGAAGCGCTGTATTAGGTTGTACAATGAAACCATCGTGACAAACAAAGCAAATGCACCAACTGGGAAATGGTACAAAAAAACGCTGACGATTGCATTTGGATTGGTTGTTTTGTGCCATTTACTACTGCCATGACGACAAAATTATTCTCATTCTATTTAGCTGCAAATAAAGCAAATTAAAAATGATTTTTTTTGGTGCTACATTTGAATATAAATCATTAGTTTTTTTGAAAAAATAATCTGATTATACTATTATAAAAGTCAATTTGATTAATAATTAATATTTCCGAGAGTGAATATTTTTGTTTGGATGTATTATTGAATAAATTAAATTATTGCGAAATTAAAAAGATAAAATCAGCAAAATCAAAGATTTAGTTTGACGAATGGCAATTTTACATGGTAATTGGTTAGTTCAAAATCAGGGCGGTTGTTTATTTATTTGGGGAGAGACTTGGCGTTCTGTGGATGTGCATTTGTCCTTAAGTGCGACGGAGATTCCACAACATCCATTGGCGATGAGCGCACTGGAATTAGTGGAATGGTTAAATTCGCGTCACATGACAATTGCCAAGTTCATACAGCCGCAAGTGGCTTTAAGTAAAACTGGGAAGAACAGGAAAGAGGTTGTAAAGAATACAGATAATTTGCGTGTATATTCGCAAATAATTTCCTTACCAAGTCAGATTAGAGAAAGCGGTGAAGAAATAGCGATCGCAATAGCGCATTCTGCCACATTAGGAGAGGAAACAGAATCTCCACAATACCTGCAACCTTGGCATGTTGAAGGTTTTTGTCTCAATCCAAGCCAAGCAATGGAATTTCTCACTTCTCTACCCCTGAGTGCTGCTCAGGTTGAAGATGCCTTTTTAGGAGGAGATTTACGCTTTTGGTCGCAAATTGCCCGTTGGAGTTTAGATTTAATCTCGCGAGGGAAATTTTTACCGACAATTCAAAGACAATCAGATGAAGCGATCGCAGCTAAATGGCAAGCACTTATAGATAGTGCTGTGGATCAAACTCGTCTAGAAAAATTTGCCGCGAAAATGCCTTTGGTTTGCCGCACTTATCAAGTTAGGGGTGAGGAGTTTGGAGTTAGGGGTGAGGAGTTTGGAGTTAGGGGTGAGGAGTTTGGAGTTAGGGGTGAGGAGTTTGGAGTTAGGGGTGAGGAGTTAGGAGTGAGGGGTGAGGAGTTTGGAGTTAGGAGTCAAGAAGTTTTTCCCTTAGCAGTAGATTTTCCAGTAGAACCTGTTGTATTGCTATTGGGATTTCTTCACCAAACGATAGATACTCAAGTTCGCAAAATGGTAGGTTCCCAACCTGTGATAGAAGCCAGAATAATGGCATCTCTACCACCGGCAGTAAAATTGTGGCTGCAAGCTTTAAATAGTACATCCCAAACAGTCAGCGCCGATACAATGGGAGTGGAAAGGTTAGAAGCGGCGCTGAAAACTTGGACTTTGCCGGTACAATACGAAATAACGGGAAAAACTTTATTTCGCACTTGTTTTCAACTGCGTCCTCCAGAGTCAGGAGAAACAGATTGGTTGTTAGCTTATTATTTGCAAGCGGCTGACGATCCAGAATTTATAGTAGATGCGGCAACAATTTGGCATAATCCAGTTGAACAATTGTTTGTTCAAAATCGGACAATTGAACAGCCTCAAGAAACGTTTTTGCGCGGTTTGGGGTTAGCTTCTCGATTGTACCCGCCAATTGCATTGAGTTTGGAAACAGAAAATCCTCAATCTTGCCGTCTCAATCCAATGCAAGGATATGAGTTTATCAAGTCGGTAGCGTGGCGTTTTGAAGACAGTGGTTTGGGGGTAATTCTACCTGCGAGTTTAGCGAATCGTGGGGATATTGCTAACAAATTAGGTTTAAAGATTATGGCACAAACGCCAAACAAACAAGGGCGTTTGGGTTTGCAAAGTCTGCTAAATTTTGAGTGGCAATTAGCTATTGGTGGACAGACAATTTCTCAAGCGCAATTTGACAGATTGGTGGCATTAAATAGTCCGCTGGTGGAAATTAACGGTGAGTGGGTGGAGTTGCGTCCTCAAGATATTAAAACTGCCCAAGCATTTTTTGCCTCTCGGAAAGAAAAAATGACGCTTTCTTTGGAAGATGCTTTGCGTTTGAGTACTGGGGACACTCAGACAATTGAAAAATTACCAGTTGTCAGTTTTGAAGCGTCTGGAGCATTGCAAGAATTAGTTGGAGCTATAACAAATAATCAAGCGATCGCACCTTTAGCCATACCAGAAAGCTTTCAAGGACAATTACGACCTTATCAAGAACGAGGAGTCGCTTGGCTGGCATTTCTGGAACGGTGGGGTTTAGGTGCGTGTCTTGCCGACGATATGGGATTAGGTAAAACTATTGAGTTAATTTGTTTTTTATTATACTTAAAGCAAGAAGAAGCATTAGAAAAACCAACATTACTCGTATGTCCAACTTCAGTGTTAGGAAACTGGGAACGGGAAGTTAAAAAATTTGCCCCAACCCTGAAAGTTGTACAATATCACGGTGACAAACGTCCGAAAGGTAAAGCGTTTGCTTTATCCGTGAAAAAGCAAGATTTAGTTCTCACTAGTTACTCACTGGTTTACCGAGATATCAAGTTATTACAAAGCGTTTCTTGGCAAGGAATTGTTTTAGATGAAGCGCAGAATGTGAAAAATTCGGAAGCGAAGCAGTCCCAAGCAGTGCGACAATTAGAAGCAACATTTCGCATTGCTTTAACGGGGACACCAGTAGAAAATAGATTGCAGGAATTATGGTCTATTTTAGACTTTCTCAATCCTGGGTATTTAGGAACTAAGCAATTTTTCCAGCGACGGTTTGCCATCCCAATTGAAAAGTATGGTGACACGGCTTCTTTGAAACAATTGCGCTCATTAGTGCAGCCGTTTATTTTGCGTCGTCTGAAAAGCGATCGCGAAATTATTCAAGACTTGCCAGAAAAGCAGGAAATGGCAGTATTTTGTGGTTTAACTCCCGAACAAGGCACACTTTATCAAAAAGTCGTTGATGAGTCTTTAGCTGAGATTGAAACAGCAGAAGGATTGCAACGTCGGGGAATGATTTTAGCTTTGCTGACCAAGTTGAAACAAATCTGCAATCACCCATCGCAATATTTAAAACAAAATACTTTAGAACAGCATAGTTCTGGGAAATTGCAGCGGTTAGAGGAAATGTTAGATGTCGCAATCTCAGAAAGCGATCGCGTTTTAATTTTCACACAATTTGCCGAATGGGGTAAGTTACTCAAACCTCATTTAGAAAAGCAGCTAGGACGAGAAATTTTCTTTTTATACGGTAGCACCTCCAAAAAACAACGCGAGGAAATGATCGACCGTTTTCAACACGACCCCCAAGGACCACCAATTATGATTCTTTCTCTCAAAGCTGGTGGTGTCGGACTTAATTTAACACGGGCAAATCATGTTTTTCACTTTGACAGATGGTGGAATCCAGCAGTAGAAAATCAAGCCACAGATAGAGTATTTCGCATTGGGCAAACCCGCAATGTGCAAGTACATAAATTTGTCTGTACAGGCACTTTAGAAGAAAAAATTCATGACATGATAGAAAGTAAGAAGCAACTCGCTGAACAAGTTGTTGGTGCAGGTGAAGCGTGGTTAACAGAAATGGATACAGACCAACTCCGCAACTTACTATTACTTGACCGCAGTGCAATAATAGACGAAGATGCAGAATGAAAAAGTTTTAATAGTTAGTTGTTATTGGCTAGTGGATAATAGTTTAACATAAAAGGGGCGCTTGAACTAGAGGCTGGGGACGCTTGGAAGAGAGGGAATAACAGGGAAGAGCGGATCTCGTGGTTTCAAGAAAGATGTCTTTAGACATGGAAAAGAAAAAAAAGATGTCGGTTGAGAGTGCTTTCTGCACCGTTCCCGACGGCATCGATATCAAATCCCCTACTTTTAAGTATGGGGATTCCCTAACCCAAGCGTCAAAGAGTCTAAACACCCCTCTAAAAACCAACAATTAAGAACTAACAAACAAGAAATTGATATGATTAATGACACACTGCAAGCGAGTCGAGAATGGTGGTCACAAAGGTGGCTTGATTTATTAGATTCATATCGTTTTAAAAAGCGTTTAGAACGTGCGAGAACTTATGCTCGTCAGGGAAATGTTCTCAGCATAGAATTTCAAGGTGCAAAGGTATTAGCTAAGGTGCAAGGTAGCGAAGTTGAACCATATAAAGTTTCTCTTTCTCTCGATCCCTTTAGCGATGAAGAGTGGGGTTATGTGATTGAAACAATGTCTAAAAGAGCGATTTTTGCAGCAAAACTTTTAGCGGGAGAAATGCCACAAAATATCGAAGATGTATTTAGTAGTAATGGTCTTTCGTTGTTTCCTTTCACTTTATCAGATGTTCATAGTAAATGCTCTTGTCCTGATAAAGCAAATCCGTGTAAACATGTTGGCGCAATTTACTATCAATTAGGCGATCGCTTTAGTGAAGACCCTTTTGTACTGTTTCAATTGCGCGGACGTACTAAAGAGCAAATTCTCAGCGATTTACGGCAATTCCGCAGCGCTAACAATGACCAAACGCAATTAATACCTTCCCAAATAACCAACAAGGAACAACTAACAACTAACACTCAACACACTCTAAAAATTGACACTTTCTGGCAGTATAATGAGCCGTTAGAGTCTTCTTTAGTAGTCATTGCACCATCGGGTAGCGAGACGGTGTTAAATGTTTTGGGGCCAATTCCTCTCGGAAAAGAAGAAGAAAATGTTGTAAATTTAACTTCAGCGGATATAGTAATGAAATATTTGGAAACAGTCTATCAAGATGTTAGCCAGAAAGCTGTTTTAGCGGCGATGAATTTAGGAGGAAGTTGAATAAGTTGGGCGCTTTTATTACTGACTGCAAGCTGTTTGAATTTACACCCGGCATTATTTTTATTTTGATTATTTGTTTAGTAAGATTTATAACCAATGATTGAATGTTATAAAAGCAGAGTAATCCTCTCCATAGGAACATGGAACTTCAAAGTAGAATAATTTCCGTAGAACTTGCTGATGGTACAAGTGTCAAAGTAGAAGCTACACCGATAGGTGATCGCAAAATAAATTTTCACACCCGACCTTTTAGCGAAGTAACCGACACGATAGAATCTCTGTCTAAGGAAATTGCCGAAGCATTGCACAAAGTTAAGCCAGATAGATTCACTGTAAAATTTGGTATAGAAATAGGCATTGAATCTGGAAAACTCACCGCTTTACTAGTGAAAGGTACATCTACGGCAAATCTGGAAATTACTTTGGAATGGGGTAACTAGTACCGCAAGTCAAAAGTCAGACTTTTCAACGATTTAAAATGGTTGCTTTATTTACCCCCTGCTGTAAAAATTGCTTGCTGAGGATATTTATCTGTTGTTCTATAGGGGTAGAATTTACGCACTCTCTACGAATTCTTCTTTTGTTGGAGACGCTCCCTCCGTGAACGCTTCAGTAATAGGGATAAACCCCGTCTTTAAAGACGGGGGAGAGCGTTGTTATATGGGCTATAAAATATGACAACCGAAGTGCAATCCTGTAATCATGAATGCGAAAATTAGTCATGCTATCCGCACTACAGAGACGAATCAAATGGCTGTGGAAACCCTTTCAATTGCAACCGGGTAAACCTGCGATCGCTTTAGGATTGCGAACTGCCTTGGCATTGTGTGTACCAATTATATTGGGACTCGTTAGCGATCGCATCAGTTGGGGAACAACGGCAGCTCTAGCAGCCCTCTACGTCAGTATTGCCGATGGGGGTGGTGCTTATAGAGACAGAGCCGTTGTTTTGTTGGCAGCAATGATTGGTGTGGCTGTGGCTATGCCTTTAGCCACTGTTGTCGGTTCTAGCTGGTGGTTGGCAGTAATAGCAACGTTTCTCTGGGTGTCTGCGACGGGGTTGATGGGATTGTATGGCAACTCTGCCAATACTGTTGGTTTTGTCACCTCAATGATGTTTGTCGTCTCGATTGGTGCACCTATTCCACCGACACTACTACAACGATTAGCACTGTGTTTAGCAGGTGGCAGTTGGGCAATGATATTGTCTTTGGGGCTGTGGGTGGTACACCCCTATAAACCTGTCCTCAAAGCTGTTGCTAAGTGCTATCTCAACTTAGCTGCCTTGATAGAGCAAGCTAGTCAGTTCAGCCGAGATGGAATTTCAGAGCAACAGCGTTTACGGGAGATGGTACTTTTACAGGATGCGGTGACACGGGATATAGAAACAGCCCGCAAAGTTTGGTCAGCAGTCCGCTACTCGCGTCAGGGAGCGAGCTGTCGGGGCATTCAACTATTAGTTTTACTTCAAAATGCAGGTCAATTAATGACTATGGTGGTAGCTTTGACAGAAACCCTGGAGGTTGTGGCAGAACATCCACGATTAGCTCTGTTAGAAGTAGAAATTCACCAAGCCATGCAGCAACTCGTCAGCACCATGCGTACACTGGCAAGAGCGATCGCATCTGGTGGAGAGACGACAGTAATACTCACAGAACTAGATAGTGCGATCGCAACTTTAGAAAGCAAGCGGCAAAATCTGCAAATTCAACATTATCAACATACCCATGACTATTACGGGTTAACAAATATCCGCAAAATAGTTAGTAATATGCAAGCCCTTACAGAACAACTACATACAGATGTAGATATTGCTGTAAAATTACAAAATCATCAAAAAATCAGCGTCACACAACCTCATATTAACAAATTGACGGTTTGGGATCGTACCTCAATTCTCAATACCCTACGCGATAATCTGACGTTGCGCTCAACAGGTTTGCGTCATGCTCTACGCTTAGGATTGAGCGCAGCACTTGCCATAGGGCTAGCAGATTGGCTACAAATTCCCAAAGGAAGCTGGGTAGCGCTAACGGTACTTGTCATCTTGAAGCCCAACTTTGGCGGCACGTGGAAGACCGCAGTACAACGGGTAGGCGGTACAATTATAGGGGGAATTCTGGCGATTTTATTGGCATCTTTAATACACAATCACCTGCTGCTAATAGGAAGTATGTTTGTGTTGACAGTCATCGCCTTTTCCCTAAAACCATTAAACTATGGTTTGTATGTATTATTACTCACTCCCTTGATTATCTTGCTACTCAACATTACTAATGCAGGTAACTGGGAAATTGGCTTGTTTCGGATCTTAGATACATTAATTGGTGGTGGATTGGCTTTAATTGGGGGCTATTTACTATTTCCCAGTTGGGAACGTCAGCAATTACCTGTCCAACTAGCGAAAACGATCCAAGCCGATCTTACCTACTTTCAACAAGTTATCACTACCTATATCGATTCCAGCCAAAATATTGACTCTATTCCAGCAATACGACATCGAGCAGCTTTAGAAAACGCCAACGCTACAGCAGCAGCACAGAGACTGCTGAGTGAACCTCGTCATCTACAGGGAGCAGTGGAACCTGTAATGACTTTGCTTGCCTACACGCGGAGCTTTTATAATTCAGTCACAACCTTAACAGAACATTTGCGAGAATTTAGCGGACAGTACCCAATGCCCGGTTTACAGTTATTTGAAACCGCAATAATTCAGGTTTTAGAGAACTTGGTAGATGTCTTGCAACACAACCAGCCACTCCAGCCATTGCCAAATATCGATACACTTTTAGAAGAAATTCATGACCACATCCAGCAGCTACACACAAATCGGATGGCAGAACTGACAACACGTCCCCATGAGATAACTCCTACATTGCAAGCAGTGCGAGACAAAACTGTCATCTCTACAGAAGTAGCTCGAATTGCCCATGAAGTCTGTATTATGCACAAAGCGATCGCTCGTTTCCAAGCCTCTGTATGGGGATAATATCGTGTCCGGCTACGAAATCACCTATTTGGCAGAATGCGCGATCGCACCTCTCTAGTTGTCAAAACTTTCTTATGTGAAATTGGAGACGGTAATGAAGAGCGATCGCTGTTTATAATCAAGTACTGAAATCATTGGATTTTAGAGCCAATGTACCCAATGATGATTTTACCTGGTCCTAATTCTTCAGAGAAATGAAGCCGCCAAGCTCCTGCACCAGTCATCCGCAAATGCCAACTAAAAATACGTTTCTCACCATCAGGACACTTAAAGGTTAGTTCTTGTTTAAACTGCCTGAGCCTTGACTCACTTTCCGGAGTAGCCTTGCTAGGAATATTGTCTGAATTAAAAGCTCCATCTGTCCAAATTTTACAATAGTCCTCAAGCTCAAACAAACGTTTGATAACCTGTCGCAGCATTGGATTGCCGGGATAAAGATTTTGCATTTGCTTGCTGACATCTTCACAAAATTCCAGCCTGGGGAAAAGTTCCTCTTTGCGATTCCAAAGCTCAACTCCATCGCTAACTTCTTGACGAATACGCTGTTGAATACCGTGAATCAGAACAGCGTGTTCTTGAACATGACTGCTACGACTAACATGGATAATATCTACAAGTTCATGGATTAACTCTTCATCTTGATTAAGGCATCTAAATTCAAGTTCTAGGCGGCTACAATCCCAGCATTCCTCAGAGAGCAAGCTAATTGCAATTGTATCAAGTACATAAGCAATACCAAGCCCAATAGCCATTTCTCCCTGGTGGCGAAATTCAGACAAGCTAGAATTATTTTCAATATCTTGGATCTCGGAATTTCCAGTATCGGTTGAAAAAGGAGCTTTAGTTGCTAGAGTTCTAATAAAACCTCGTTCAACTTGATCTACTTCCTTATCATTAAGCCAACGACGTAAAGGATAGTTAGGTGCAAGTATTATTGTATGGAAATTTTCTTTAGTGCGAAGACTTACCTTCACTCCCTGAGCTTTCACTGCTTTTATTGTCTTAATTAGCTCAGACATTCTTTGCTGTGCTATTTGCTCATTTGAAGCAGGATTCCGCAGAGACAGTTCATTTAATATTAAGTCAAAATCCACGTCCTACTCCCCCGCAGGCTCAAGTAAAACATCTAAACTTTTTTCCCATTCATCGAAGAACCCATCGGGCCATTTATCAATTCTGCCGTTTCTATCAATACGTGGTGATACTACTTCTGTAACAGCTTGCCCTTGTTTTTCTTGACGTTGAAAATAATGTAACTGAACATCATCTGGCTTAATTTTGCCACCATGAACTGCAAGACGAATACCATTTAAAACATGATCGCTGTGAGTTTCAATTACAACTTGAATACCACAACTAGCTGCAAGTGATAATAACTCACCCATCTTGACTTGCCCTTTAGGATGTAGATGAGCCTCTGGATTTTCAATTATAATTAATGTACCTGGGTTAGACGCTAATACTGCCACAATAATCGGTAATGTATAGCTAATTCCAAATCCAACATTAGTAGTACGATAGGGGTTACTATCCCCATAGAAATATTGCAAACTCATCAAACCTATATCTGAATTTGAGTTGATTTTAATCCTTGTACCAGGACTCACTTCTCTCATCCATCCTTCAACCTGGCTGCTAAGAGCGTTAGATTTTGCCATTGGATGTCTTAGTTTACTTTGAAGAACATCTTTATCTTGATTAATGGCTAAAAAATGTGCTGTGTATTCTCCTTTAGTGCCTACCTGTCCTAGTCGTCGCGCTTGATAATCTGACATATCATAAGATGTTCGTGGACCGAGACGTTCTGCCTGTAAGTAGTGAAATCTCTTATTAAAAAGACTTAATTTGTAGACACCAGGATCAACTGATAAGGATTGCGTATCTAAAGTATTTAAAACATCTGCATCTGTCTTAATTTGGTCATAGCTAAAATGCCAAATCCCTTTTTTTTCATCTTTCCAAATAATCTCAAAACCAAGATAATCCTCTTTTGCTCTTTCACAAAATGCATCTTGAGCATTACCAATACGTACTAATTCACCGTTCAAGGCTAAACCGACATTTGGCAATAATTCTTGTTGATAAGATTGACGTAGCAGAAGTAAGGATTGCAGTACAGAAGATTTTCCGGTACTATTTAAACCCGAAAGTAAAGTTAGTGGCTTAAATTCGAGTAACTGATTTTCAAAAGCTTTGTAATTTATCAACTTCAGAGAATTAATCATGATAATACTTCTTGAATAATTTTCTCGACTGTTTCAAATCTATGTTCGATTTTATTTGCTGCTTGAGATATTGATTCTAGAAATTCTGCGTCGTTATCTACATATTTAACAAACGTATTTATTAATTTTTGCTTTCTGTCTTTTAATATTTGAATATCTTTACTATCCAGTTTTCCCAAATTTACCGACCAAACTTCAAACAAGGATTTATTAATTGGAAACTTTCTTTTATTTTTCTGAGAAATTTTACGAAAGGCATTATTACCAAAAATATCAAACGCCGCAATCATCGCTTTTTTAAACACTTCTTCTATTTCTTTCATTTTAGATGTAGAAAGATTATTTATTTTCGACAAAGCTTTACTGAAAAAAGAATCTCTAGTTTCATCTTTATATTCTTTATAGTAAATTAGATAAAAAGCGAGAAATCCTAGCACAAACTCTCTATCATCCATTCTCTTTTTCTTGGAATCACTGAGATTAACAACACGTTTGAATTCGGAAAAAGAAGCTAGTTTAGCCAAAATTTTTATAGCTTCACCAGGATTTAAAGCATGTCTAAGTTCTTGATTGGAAAGACGTACACCTCCTGTATTAATACGCTTAAAAATATTATACTTAACTTCCAAAGGCGTACCTTTTTCAATTAAATATACTGTAACTTGAGTTTCTAATATCCGACGTTGATATCTCCGTTCTAATTCATCATAGGTTTTATTATTTAACTCTTTCAAGTATTCTAATCCAACTAACTTAAGTCTCCTATCGGTTTTATCAATCACAAATTGATTCAGAGCAGACAACCTTTGTAATCCATCTACAACTACCCATTCATCTTCATTGGTTCCATCAATATAAAAAGCCGGCAATGGAATCCTAATGAGAATCGATTCAATCAATTTACTTTTTGCTTCTGGAGTCCATATATGTGCTTGACGTTGAAAATCAGGTGCTAAGTTAAGTGCTTTTTCATCAATTCTTCTAAGCAATTGCTCAATAGTTGGCTCCCTTGTATCGATGTTAATTTTTTCAGGATCGTATTGGAAACTTACTTTTTCTTCTTCTTGATTATTTTCATCTTCATCTAATATTTCTTCCTCGAAAAATTCTGTATATTGGTCGTTAAATGCTGTCACGGTATGTACTCCTTTTTTTTAGATATTTCACTTACATTTTAGTATTATGCTTTATACTATTTCAAGAGAATTATTTTATATTTGGATGACTGACCTTGATAGTACTATCTTCCATCGTTGGCAGTTGTAATTAACATCATGTCCGGTAGGTTACATCTGATGTAGAGACGTAGCAATGCTACGTCTCTACAAGGATTTCGGATTTTTTTATTAATGTCAATTAAAGGGACATAATATAACATAAATTGATCGCTTTCCCCACACCACTAAACACAAAAGCAGCTGGGTTAAACCAGCTGCTTTTGTCAAAAATACTCAGATTCGTCTAAACAGTCCAACTCTTTAACTGACACCACTCCCAATACGGTTCGGTTAAGAATATTTGTGAACCCAAAACCCTTGTAGAGACGTTCCACCGGAACGTCTCTACATACGTTAACACCAACCGTATTGACACCACTCCAGCCAGATCCAAAATTGGCATTATCAAATCTTCACGCTTCACCCACGTCATATTTAACACTTTCTGTTTTGAGACACACTCACAAAGTCATGTAAGTTGGCATCCCAAATGCTGATGTAAATTAAATCACACTCCTGGCGCACAATCTGACCTTTTAACCCACCTTGGGTAAAGCTGACATTATCTTTTTGACGTTGTTGGATTTGTTGCAGTCCTTGCTTAATTTCTTCAGTTGCTTCCTCACCTAGCATTCCTTCTAAGGTTGTCTGCATGACTTGGGGGTCTACAGATTGGGCAAAAGCGGCTTCAGTTTGACGCAGTTCTCCGGAATTGCGGTCAAATAAGTAACCAAGGTCGATTTGATTCGGTACTAAGGTGTAAGTCACAGCACGGGTATTGCTCCAAGCACCTCTTAAATCTTTGGCTGGTTTGCCCAAAGCGGCTTCTACTGAGCTTCTTGCCGTACCTGTAGGAAATGCGGGGACGCTTTGGATGTTTGTTGTGGCGATCGCTTCTTTGGCAGGTTTTTTGCTTTTCTTCGGTGGTGGACTTGCATCAGGGCTAAGAAGCTCAGACGGTTGTTCTGTTTGTGGCTGAGTTACTGATGGTGCGGGGGCTTTATCAGGTACTATCGGTACAGGTATATCTGCTGGTTTTTCATCTAATGAAGTACGTGTTTGCTGGGTTTCGGGCTGCGTAGTGGCTGCAATTTGGGGCGCAACAGGTGCAGGATTTGTTGGTTGCCGCCGTGAGGTGCGTCTAATTGGCGCTGGGTCAGGTTGGGAAGCAACGGGCGTATCGGCGGGTTCCTTCGGAGAAACTGGAGATTCTGGGGAAGAAGTTGGAGCTGCTGGCGTAGCTTTTTGAGTAGTTTCCGGTTCGGTCGATGTCGCAATTGAAGCTTCAGGCTGAGGCTTCTGAGTCAGATTAGCGATCGCTACCGCACCAAATAAGCTACCCACAACCAAACCCCCAACAATCCAAGCAGGCTTTTGCCAGTTTCGATTATGCTTGATTTGCGTCGCAGGTGTGTGGGTTTGCTTTTGGGCAACGGGATTGAGCGCGATTGTGGCAATAGTTGGTGCTGCTTGTGGAGTCACAGAGCTAGAGATAAGCAAAGCGTCTAGCATTTTGCTAGCAGTCGAATAGCGATCGCCTGGGTGCGGCTTAATCGCCTGATTTAGTATTTTCGCAAAAGAAGGAGATACATTTGGCGCATATTCAAGCCAAACTATTTCCCCTGTTTGCTGGTTGGTTTCTAGTTCTTGGGGGTGTTTGCCAGTCAGTAAATAAATCGCCGTTAAACCTAAGCTATAAATATCAGTAGCATATACTGGGCGTCCCACAGCTTGCTCACTCGGCATATATCCAGGTGTACCCATCACAAGGGATTGAGTAGGATATCCAGGTGTACCGACAACCGAACGGATCGTTTCTTTGACTGCACCAAAATCAATTAAAATCGGCAAGCGATCGCTAGAGCGCAAAATAATATTATCCGGCTTGATATCCCTGTGGATAATGCCTTTGCTATGGACGTAATCCAAAACTGACAGCAGACGCAAAAGAATTTCTCGTACAGTACTTTCGCTGACTAATCCTTTAGCTGCGACAACCTGTGTGAGGGTTTGACCGTGAATCCATTCTTGAACCAAATAAAACTGCCCCTTCTCAGGAAAGTAGGCGTAGAGTTCGGGAATTTGGTCACTACTTTTGCCAAGATATTCTAAAGTCGCTGCTTCTCGTTCAAACCGCTCTCGAATCAGTTTGTAAGTTTGCGGATCGTTGGCAGCGATCGGTTTGAGTTGCTTAATCGCGCAGCGACGGCGAGAAGGCATATAGGTATCTTCTGCCAGAAAGGTTTCACCAAACCCACCGGCACCGAGTACCTCGATTACTTGATAGCGATTATTTAGCAGCGTTGTTGTCATCCTTCGTCATAAGCCTAGACTCTGAGCGGGGCGTCAGAAGACATCACCCCTTCAAATGTATATCAAATGCCGAGATAAGGGGGATAAGGGGGATAA
>NZ_JAOWRF010000136.1 GCF_025753815.1 Plectonema radiosum NIES-515
CTACCTCCCCCTCCCGGAACGCATTTACTCTCGTCCTTTACCGCCGGTGTCCGTGGTGGATATGCGACAAGAGTTGCAGCAGGGAAATCGTTCTATATTTAGTAGGTCGCTGCAATCGGCTTTGCTAGAGTTGAAAGAAAAGCGACAACAGGGAATTTTATTTATCCATCGTCGGGGACACAGTACTTTTGTATCTTGCCGCAGTTGCGGATATGTGCTGGAATGTCCTCATTGTGATGTTTCGCTAGCGTATCATCATAGTGAAGAGGGGGCGCCGCAATTATTGCGCTGTCATTACTGTAACTTTGGGCGATCGCATCCTCAAAGTTGCCCTGAATGCAGTTCTCCTTATTTAAAATTCTTCGGTAGCGGTACCCAGCGAGTTGCCCAAGAATTAGCGCGACAGTTTCCCGAATTGCGTTTTATTCGGTTTGATAGCGATACCACCCGCAATAAAGGTTCACACCGCACCCTGTTAACTCAATTTGCTAACGGTGAAGCCCAATTGTTAATAGGTACGCAAATGCTCACCAAAGGATTAGATTTGCCCCAAGTCACATTAGTCGGGGTTGTTGCAGCTGATGGCTTGTTGAATTTATCAGATTATCGCGCTAGCGAACGCGCATTTCAAACTTTAACCCAAGTAGCCGGACGTGCCGGTAGAGGTGACGATCCTGGTAAGGCAATTATCCAAACTTACACACCAGAACATCCAGTAATTGAAGCGGTGCAAAGGCATGATTATGAGTCTTTTATTCATGCGGAATTAGAACAAAGACAAGCTTTAAATTATCCTCCTTATGGGAGATTGATTTTATTGCGATTAAGTAGTTTGGATGCAATAAACGTGCAAAATGCCGCGCAAATCATTGCAACGGCTTTGAATTCCAGAGAGGGATTTGAAATATTGGGACCAGCACCTGCGAGTATTTTAAGAGTAGCAAATCGTTATCGCTGGCAGATATTAATTAAGTTTGCTGCCGATGCTTTGCCACAATTACCAGATTGGGAAGAAGTGCGATCGCTAAGTCCTGCATCTGTTAGCTTGACAATAGATGTAGACCCATTACATATGATGTGAATGTCGAATTCAGAGGTTTTTTAGAGCGGTCTTGACCTGTAGTGGCAAGACCCCTGATTCGCCAGTGGTATCCTTTAAGAAGTGGGGATTTCAGACTAAAAGTTACAAGCGATCGCCAATTTAGCATGTCGCAAAAAAGTCTCTTCGTCAAGATTATGAACTATATATTGAGGAGTTACCTCAAGTAGTTTATTAATTCGTGCTTTAGCCGCTGCAACTACCGATTCATCAAGGCTACCATTGCTTAAGGAATCTGCAAAATCTTGAGCGATCGCGTAAGTTCTTTCCAGAGATGATGAATTTATATTGCGGGACACGATAAATAAATCGCAACCTGCATTAAAACCTTTTGCCACAGTTCCACTTTTGCTGAACATATCTGAGACAGCTTTCATATCTAAGTCATCAGATACAATCACTCCCTTAAAACCAAGTTCCTTTCGGAGGATGTCATTTAAAATTGATTTTGAAAGGGTTGCCGGCACATCCGCATCTATCTGAGGATATAAAATGTGTGCCGTCATCATCATCGGTATCTCTTGTTCGATCAGTGCTTGGAAAGGTATCAGTTCACGCGATCGCAAATCTTCTACTGTCAGATTTAGCCTTGGTAGTTCAATATGCGAATCTTGACTGGTGTCTCCATGTCCGGGGAAATGCTTTGCACATCCCAATATTCCTGACTCTTTCAATCCCAAATAGTAATCGCAGGCATTTTGTGCAGCAGTTTGTGCAGTGGTGCCAAAAGCACGAGATCCAATGACGGGATTGTGAGGATTAGAAAAAACATCCGCTACAGGAGACCAAGATACATTGATTCCCAACGACTTTAATTCTAATGCGGTTGCCTTCGCTACTTCAATAGCCAGTGTTTTGAACAAAAAAGGATGAGGAAATCGAGTGATTGGCAAAGGTGTGCGAATCACAGAACCTCCCTCATGGTCAAGGGTGAGAAACATCAAGTCTCGTTCAGCGTATTCTCGTACTTGGTCAATCAAATCCTTAAACGTTTCCAGCCAAACTTGATAATGAGTACCCTGACGAAAGTTCTTCGCAAAGAATACCACCCCTATCGGTTTCAATTCACCCAGAGCGCGTTTATCATCATCGCTTAATGTGGTACCCGAAATACCCAGAATCAGGTGATGTCCAAACGGCTCAAGTTGCGATACTGGCATAATGATTTATCTATGGCAGGACTGTGGACTAGGGAGAGGAGGGATTTTAAGAGAGTAAAAGGTTAAAGGGACTCATGTATGGAAATAAAGAGTTATTTAAATCACTCTGGGAATATTTTCTTATCCTTAAATGAAGTACATATATTATAAAACCCAAAAACTTGTAGAGACGTAGTACTGCTACGTCTCTACGTGTATTGGATGTTTAGCGCAATCTGTTATATTACCATTTACGCACAATCGGCGTTCAATAATCTGAAACTATCGCGAGTTTTCTAGCTGGTTTGAGATTTGCGGTAGAAATAGATGAATTTTTCAAAGTCATTTGGGGTGCGCTACTTTCCAAAATCACGGCTTTATAAGGTACTACCCCAACGGTTTCGCTGTTGATACACCTTGCAGCTTCCCTTGACAAATCGAGACTTCTCGGTGGAATATAAGGACCGCGATCGTTTACACGCACAATCACAGAGTTACCACTTTTTAAATTAGTCACCTGCAAAAAGGTGTTAAAAGGCAGTGACTTATGAGCAACTGTTAATTCATCTTGATTGTATTTTTCACCATTCGCAGTTGTTCGACCATGAAAATAACCACCATACCAAGAAGCTAAACCAAACATTTTTTTCTTAGAAGGAGTTAAACCATACATTTCTTGCTGTCCTTCCACCAGTGAGAAAGCAGGTGCTTGCAAAGCTGAACGAAGATTGTTAATCCATTCAATGGCTAATAGTTCACCACTGCGGTGGATTTGACGAGAAACTTCTTTTTCGATTCCAAATAAAAAGCGATTTCCTGCCATTAACGCTGGTATACCGTCAACTAACGCTGGTCGTAATTGATTAGCATTTAACCTAGGCAAATTGACGATTTGCGTCAAGCGTTGTTGCATTGATTTTGCTTCGATTTCGTTGGGTAAAGTCGCAATCATACGGTTATTTACCCACACTTCATAGTTGTTTGGGTCGCGACGAACAACTACTACTGGTGTTGTGGGTAAATTTTGTTCCAGCGTTGAGAAGTTGAAGAAATTTTGCAGCGATCGCAAAATTTTATTTGGCAACAAATCTCGATTATTCACCCTTGATTCTATCAACCGAGGAATCGGCAAAACACTTGCTGTTTTTACGGGAATTTGTTCAGATGCAATATCTTGCAGAGAACTACAAAACTTATTTGGACTTTGCTTGACTCCGCTGACCGGAACATTCGATAACTTATTCGTTGGTGGTGACTCTTTAGAACCCCAATCTATCTTCCAGAAGTTTGTTGGTAATATCGTCGTATTCCAAACATTTAATCGCTGCTTAGGTGTCTTCAAAAATTCCCGATTGTTACTTAATAGTTTATCCAGATTGGATGAAACATTTGTCGGATAAACCTTTGGCAGAAAACTTGGTGGCAAGTTTTCGCTCAACGACAAAAATGAACCAATCCAAGATGCAATGCAAAAAAATCTCAAAAATAGCATGGTCAAGTCAAATTTTAGGTATCCGCATACATAAGAAGTGCAACCCTAGTCTTGGCAAAGATAATTTTTACTCCAAAAAGTTAAACGACATAATATGCTTTGCCAATTTCCACAAATCTCTCCTTAGTTAGAGGCACGTTAATGAGCGATCCCCAGCAGAAATCATAATATCCTGTTGTTGGCAAATAAGTAAATAAAGGTCTGAGACCATGTTGTCGATTATTTACTACTTTTTGATTTAAATTTGTTATGAATAACTCTAACAAAAACAAAAAAGTTAAGATTAAATCAATTATTTACAACAGTATAAACACTAAATTCTTTATTTGAACTAACATTATATAATACATAATTACATTTAATTACTTAAGCCAGATATACGATGGAGGAGCTAGCATTCTTGACCAATGCCGTCAAATTATCAAGCTCGCAAATGCTCATCATTGCTGAATAAATCAGTTCTTTAGAGATAAGAATGGCGAATTTAATTGCAGTATTTTTTTCAAAAATATAGTTTTAATTGCTACAAGCTATTGATTTTTTTGGGAAAAAACTATTAGCACCTTTTCCATCTGAGCTATAGCAAATATACGAGTAGAGTCAAATTTTTAATAATCAGTCGTCAAAAAAAGGTAGGAGGCAGAATGGATAAGGTTTTCATCTTGTTGTCATCTGCCAAAAGTCCCAAAAACTTCAGGGATGAATAATTTGAATAATTTATCACTCAGAGAAATAAGTTTGAATGGAGAACTAAATAAAAAAATTAAAATCTGCAAATCCAAACATAATAATGATTTTCATCGTCTTTACCCGTTGCCAGCTGGATGCAGAGAATAGTGGGGATTGGGAAGAATAAGAGTACAAAACCCCGTCTGCGCGGGGATTTTATTGTTTTGTCCCAAGTCAAGAGTGAATGCGTCGTCAGAAAACGGCACAAATCATTACCGATAATCGTTCTGGAGATTTGAGACAAAAAATCGCTGCTCGATTTGAGCGATCGCACGAACGGTACCAAAAGCTAGAGTTGAGCCGTTTGCACCGAGAAAATTTTTGACAAAGTAGAGACGATCGCGATCAAGGATGCTAAATGTAACGGATTGCAACGTATAATGAAAACGAGAAAACGGTTAAGAAATATTGAAGAGCAGTAAGGTTAAATGCGAGTAGCGATCGCTGGTGCGGGTTTAGCAGGACTTTCCTGCGCGAAATATCTCACGGACGCAGGACACACACCAATTGTTTTGGAAAGCCAAAACGTATTGGGTGGTTTAGTGGCAGCGTGGAAAGACTCAGACGGCGACTGGTACGAAACCGGATTGCACGCTTTCTTTGGAGCATACCCGAATATGCTTCAGTTATTCAAAGAGCTACAAATTGAAGACCGGCTGCAATGGAAACAGCACACGCTAATTTTCAATCAGCCCGAAAAGCCAGGAACGCTCTCACGTTTTGATGTTCCGGATATTCCGGCACCTTTCAACGTGATCATGGCGATTCTTCGCAACAATGACATGCTGACTTGGGAGCAAAAGATTAAGTTCGCCATTGGGCTACTCCCAGCCGTAATTCGCGGTCAGAAGTATGTTGAAGATATGGATAAGTACACTCTTATAGAGTGGCTGAGAAGGCAAGGTGTAGACGAACGGGTGAATAGTGATATTTTTATCGCTGCATCCAAAGCGTTAACCTTTATTAATCCGGATGAAGTTTCCGCCACAATTCTGTTAACTGCACTGAATCGCTTTCTCCAAGAACGATATGGCTCTAAGATTGCCTTCTTGGATGGTTCCCCTACCGAGCGATTGTGTCAGCCGATAGTAGATCATATAACCGAAGGTGGCGGTGAAGTGCGGTTAAATGCGCCCCTAAAAGAGATAATGCTAAACGTTGACGGGAGTGTGAAAGCATTCTTAATACGAGGCTTGAATGGGGCAGCAGATGAAATTATCACCGCTGACTTGTATGTTTCGGCAATGTCAGTGGATGTCATGAAAGTGATGTTACCGAAACCTTGGCAGGAAATAGAGTTTTTCCAAAAGCTCGAAGGTTTGTCAGGTGTGCCAGTAATTAACTTGCATCTGTGGTTTGACCGGAAACTGACAGATATAGACCACTTATTATTTTCGCGATCGCCTCTTTTGAGCGTTTATGCTGATATGAGCAACACCTGCCGGGGATACGCCAATAGCGATCGCTCAATGCTGGAATTAGTTTTAGCACCAGCGAAAGATTGGATCGACAAATCCGATGAAGAAATTGTCACCGCTTCCTTAGTCGAACTGGAAAAACTCTTTCCTGACGACTTAGGAGGAGATAATCCAGCCAAACTGCTGAAATCTCATGTCGTCAAGACACCGCGATCGGTTTATACCGCGATACCGGGTCGCCAACAATACCGCCCCACCCAAGTTACCCCGATAAGTAACTTCTATCTCGCAGGCAGTTACACCATGCAACGTTACTTGGGGAGTATGGAAGGTGCCGTGCTTTCTGGTAAGCTGACAGCGCAGGCGATTTCGGAAGTACACCCGGAGGTAAATTCCTCAAGCCTGCAAACGCCAACCCGACCGCCTGCAACGAATGCTGCAACTGCCTGATTCCAAAGCGCGCATGAAAACGCTGGTCTCTGTGGATGAGTCCTACAAACTTTGTCGCCAACTCATAGCAAAGTACTCCACGACTTTTTACCTTGGCACTTTGTTAGTGAGTAAGGAAAAGCGTCCCGCTATTTGGGCAATTTACGCTTGGTGCCGCCGAACAGACGAACTGGTGGATGGTCCAGGTGCTGCTATGACTACGCCGGAAACTCTAGAATTATGGGAACAGCAGCTAGAATCTGTTTTTAGCGGCTGCCCGTTTGAAAATTTCGATGTGGCTTTGGTAGATACCATCCAGCGCTTTTCAATGGACATTCAACCCTTTCGGGATATGATTGCCGGTCAGCGTATGGACTTATACCGTAGCCGCTATGAAACATTTAAAGAGTTATATCTTTACTGTTACCGTGTAGCAGGCACCGTCGGTTTGATGTCAACGGCAGTGATGGGAGTTGATGCGAACGCCAACACAGCACCGTGGAATCGCCAAAAACCGACATACATTCCCACCGAAGAAGCGATCACTTTAGGAATTGCCCACCAACTCACCAACATCCTCCGGGATGTTGGTGAAGACGCAAGGCGAGGACGAATCTACATTCCCCAAGAAGACTTGGCGCGATTTGACTACACTGAACAAGATTTGTTGAAAGGTGTTGTAGATGAACGCTGGCGCTCTCTAATGCGTTTTCAAATTGCCAGGGCACGCCAATATTATATTAAAGCAGAAAAGGGAATATGTTACTTATCGCCCGATGCCCGTTTGCCCGTGTGGGCATCTTTGATGCATTACAGTCGCATTTTGAGCGTTATTGAACGTAACGATTATGATGTGTTCAGTCAACGCGCCTACGTGGCTCAGTGGAAAAAGTTAAGCAGTTTGCCAGTAGCTTGGCTGCGATCGCAAGTCCTCTAACTTTATAAGGGTAGTTGGTCGATACTAGTTAGTCGTTAGTTGGAGCATGGATAGTCGTTAGTCGTTAGTCGGAGCGTAGTATTTTTGACCCCAACCACTATCCACTATCCACTATCCACTATCCACTATCCAACTAACTAACAAATCCCCCTTGACTCACCCTTGAAAATCTGATACAATCACTAATCGTGAGCCTGGAGAGGTGGCTGAGTGGTCGAAAGCGGCAGATTGCTAATCTGTTGTACGGCAGGCAACTCCGTACCGAGGGTTCGAATCCCTCCCTCTCCGTTTTCCCAGTCTGTCAAAAGTGTGAATTGAGGTTCGTAGTAGGCACTTCAGTGCCTAGGATAAGCGCTCTTTGCGCTTACTACGAATCTCTATCAAAGCTGTAAAAATTATCGACTTACAGCAGATACTTTTATTCGCTAAGGATGATGATATTATTTATCATCCGGAGTCCTGCAAGATAAAACTAAGCTGATAATCCAGTTAGAATATTGCTTTCAGGCTCCGAGAAATCAGAGGAGCTAGATTAAATCGTCAAATTGTAAGCTTTAGTTACTGGCGTTGCTGAATCAAGATTGAATTTGTAGGAGTGCGATCGTCGCACTCGTAGCACTCCTTGTAAGAGTTTAAGAGACCTGATTTTTAAGTTTCATATAGATATTCACCAACGCCAAGTTACGAATCGTTTGTCACAGTGAGAAAGTTGAGAGGGTTGTTTGCTGCGTTCCTAATACATAGAATTATCTAGAACTAAAAGAGCTAATTCTGTGTAAATTAGGATGAGTGCGATATAATAAGACTGCGCCTGATTAGTGCGAGTAGGCACAAGCTTAGTTGGTGTGAAAACCAAACAAACACTTAACACGAACTAATCTTCAAAAAATATAATACAATACCGTCCTTCATCAACCGCCATTGATGGTCTCTAACTGGGAGTATCAGGTCAAGCTCGATTGAGCAAGTTGTAAGACACTTGATATAGGCAGAACATAAACCGTTAAGTTCGGTTTGTGCAGATTTTCTTAAGGAATAGATTTGCATAGATTTTTAGAAGCGGTTATAAATATTTGGTAATTTTGAAGGAGTGCCGAAAACCAAGGCGAGAAAATATCTGGTTTGTAAACCACAGTCGCGTTCATTACTAGCCAGCCTGTAAAAAGGTCGGACGGGAGCCAACGATTCGTTAAATTGGCTGAAAATAGTGGATGAACAATGGCTAAAAGCTTCAGAAAAGATCATAAAATAGGCTCGGCTAGAGCCGAATTTACGCCTGTGGACAAGAAGGAGCCGACTCCCTTGGTAGAAGCAGGAAGCAGACCCTCTAAAGTTTTCTTTAGTTGAATGACTAGGTTTGAAAAAGTTTAGTCAAGTTTTGTATAGCAGTGAAAGTAATTTATGAAAAAAATCAATTCCGCCTTAGCACTAAGTTTAGCTACTTTATTATCTGGCTTGTTAGCGGCAGCTTGTACAAAAACCACTACAACTACTAGTAGCACCACTACCACAACTAGTGGTGCTACTACTGCCCCTGACAATTCAACTACCACAGCGAGTAATGCCAAAGGACTGAAAATTGGTTCGCTGTTACCCTCAACTGGTGACTTAGCCTCCATCGGTCAGCAAATGGTGGGTGCTGTTCCCTTACTTGTGGATACAGTTAACGCTTGTGGTGGGGTGAATGGTGAAAAAGTCACCCTCGTGCCAGTAGACGACCAAACCGATCCGAGAGCGGGTGCTGCGGGGATGACGAAATTAGCAACGGTAGATAGAGTTGGTGGTGTAGTTGGGTCTTTTGCCAGCAGCGTTTCTACAGCCGCAGTTTCCATAGCCACACCCAATAAAGTAATGTTGATTTCTCCAGGTAGTACTAGCCCGGTGTTTACCGAAAAGGCAGGCAAAGGAGATTATAAAGGTTATTGGGCGCGTACTGCTCCCCCCGATACCTACCAAGCATTAGCCTTGGCTCAACTTGCAAATAAAAAAGGCTTCAAAAAAGTTTCCACAGTTGTGATTAACAACGACTACGGAGTGGGTTTTGAAAAAGCATTTGTCCAAGCTTTTGAGAAATTAGGTGGAACAGTAGTTAACAAAAACAGCCCCACTCGTTACGACCCCAAAGCCACCACCTTTGATAGCGAAGCTCAAGCAGCTTTTGCCGGCAAACCGGATGCAGTATTGGTCGTAGCTTATGAAGAAACTGCTAGTTTATTACTAAAAACTGCTTATCAGCAAGGTCTGGCTCAGGGAGTACAGATTATGCTGACAGATGGCACCAAGTCAGATACCTTCCCGAATAGAGTTGGTAAAGCTGCCGATGGTAAATACATTGTTAGTGGAGCGATCGGCACCGTACCTGGTTCCAATGGTAAAGGATTAGATGCTTTCACCAAACTTTGGCAATCCAAAAAAGGATCTCCACCAGCACCATACACTCCCCACGCTTGGGATGCTGCCGCTTTGTTAGCATTGGCAGCGCAATCCGCTAAAGATAATACAGGGGTTGGCATAGCCAGCAAAATCCGTGAAGTTGCCAATGGTCCAGGTACAGAAGTTGCTGATGTCTGCGAGGGACTGAAGTTACTGGCTGAAGGTAAGAAAATTAACTATCAGGGAGCCAGTGGTAACGTAGATATTGACCCAAATGGCGATGTGGTAGGTGTTTACGATGTTTGGACAGTTGGTGACGACGGCAAAATCAAGACGATAGATAAAGTTAGCCCTAAATAAAAATTAGGTAATAGACATCTGGTAGCCTTAGACGTAGAGACGTTGCATGTGCTACGTCTGTTGGCTTTGTGGCAACGCATAATTAATTTTTACCAGATGTCTGGCTAATAGGGATTTTCAGAGGGGAAAAGGGGAGCGCTAGTTTGGTCTTGGTGTCGGACAAAATAGAGCATCTGGCTATGATTGGGGAAAGCCCAATGCCAGCGTGCCCTTTTTCCCTTTTTCCCAATTACATTTAGAAGCGACCGAAGTTGTAACCAACTCCTAACGACAATCCGATATCGGTTTGATCGAAAAATGCGGCATTTACAGCAGCATTTGCTGTAAATTGAGCATTTAGAGGTACATCGATGCCACCAGTTACCAAAAAGGCAGCTTGAGTGTCATTGCCAGTTTTAATCGCTGCACCAGCTCCCACATAAGGAGCGATCGGTAATGGTTCGCTAAATGGATCTGATGCTTGCTGAAACGAAAGGTCGTAAGTAACAGGAATCAAAAAAGTAGTATTGTCACCAATTACTGCCGCCGGTCGCACCGATATGGCATTTGACAATCCTACTTTGCTAATCACCATAAAATTGCCGTCGCCCAAAGCTGAGTCACCACCACCTATACCAATGTTGGCAGCGACACCAACATAGCTTTTGCCACCACGAGTAGGTCTACCCGGATTAATATCGGCTTGTGCCACCTGAGGATCGGCTTTAGGTGGAGATGCTTGAAATTGCGCTTGTGGGTACTGGGCAGATAGGGCAGCAGATGAAGTTGACGTTGTTCCAGGAACCGGCGTGACTATTGAATTAGCAGTTTCCTCTCTAATGATGCCTGGGAACTGTTGTGAAGTTGAAGAATCTGATACGAAAACTGGATTGCCTTGTGAGAGAGCAGAGAAGTTTGTCTCTACCCCAGCACTCGTTTGGTCAACAGAGACTTCAGTTGTGGATAGCTGAGTTGATTGTTGAACCGCTGGTACTGTCTGAGCAACAGCAGATAAGCCGCTACTTAGAACTGCTACAGTTACACTGGTCAGGCAAAAAACACGTTTACGAAGAAAAATATTACTCACATTCACTCCTCAAATAATATTGCCAGATTAGATAATAGGTTTCGTTGTTTGAGTCAACTTTTGGCAATATTCAAAATTTAACACCAAAAAATCAATTCCTACATATTTAAGTGGGTGGAAAGTACTTAATATCTGACACCAGAAAATCAAGTAATATATCCTGAATTTAACGGTTGACAAAAATTAACTATACTTACTTATTGCTATGAAAATGGGGAGTAGAGACCTTCCGCGCTCTGAAAGTCTCTAGGGCAGTTGGGAATGGTGATGCCTTTGCGAAGGCTGTTGTTTTTGCCCCCCACAGCCAGACCAACAAAAATTGTATTACAGTAGTTTTCGCATTAATCGACTATCGCAGTCTCTGGACTGTGCTTTACAAATTTTTTACCTTTGCGATCGCCTAACTTCTGCAAGTCAAAATAGATGAGTTCCAGAAAATATCGGCTTTTATTGACTTTAGACCTACTGAACTTCATATGTTTTTCATTAAAAATAGGTAAAGCTACTATTCTCTTTTTATCTTTTATGTTAAACTATCAATTATTATCAAATAAAAGCCGTTATAAAATTTCCTGTAAGCTTAAATTTTATTGACGGTAAAAATTTGATTAATCAAAACCAAAAGTATATTGCTCCTCAACTTAACTTGGTTTGGAATTAGTTTCCAACATTACAGATTGTGTGGTTAAATCTTCTAGCTTTGTTCGTGATAATTAAGGACGTAGATAAAGCAGATCGGGGTCAACCAGCTTTGCATGATTGTTCTCGATGTAAATTTGCACGATGGTTAGATATCGCGCTTAATTTAATTTATCCACAATTGATGTAACTGCTGCTAAAAGGCTTTCATGTATTGCCAATTTACTGTATTCATATCTGATGACAAATGTCTAGATCCAGAAAATCCGGAACATTGAAAGAACAATATTGAATCTTGAAACTTCTCCTCACCCTTGACTGTATATTGTTTTTGTTTGTAAAAAATTTGAAAGTTATCACGTACTGGGCGCTACGATGAAGAAAGTTAAAATTCTGAACTTGGAATTTGACAATTTGTCAAAGAGAGAGTTTTTAGAAAACTTAGAATCGGGGGTAGTATTTACGCCCAATGTCGATCATCTCATCAAACTCGAAAAAGACCCGGAATTTTTGCAAGCATACAGCATTAGTGATTATAACCTTTGTGACAGTAAAATCCTGATTTATGCTTCAAGATTTCTCGGAACACCAATCAAAGAAAAAATCTCAGGCTCAGACATATTTCCTGCTTTCTACAATTACCATAAAAATAATGAAGAAATAAATATTTTTCTTTTAGGAGCAGGTAAAGGAGTAGCTTTTACGGCTCAAAATAAGATCAATCAAAAACTCGGCAGAAATATGGTGATTGCTACATATTCTCCGCCTTTTGGGTTTGAACATGACGAAAAAGAATGTCAAAACATAATTGACATGATTAATAATTCGCGTGCCACAGTTTTGGTAATAGGTGTTGGTGCTCCAAAACAAGAAAAGTGGATATACAAGTACAAACATAGTTTGCCATTTATCAAAATTTTTATGGCATTAGGAGCAACTATCGACTTTGAAGCCGACAATGTGAAAAGAGCGCCGAAATGGATGAGTGAAGTAGGATTAGAATGGTTGTTTAGATTATTAAGTGAACCGAAAAGATTATGGAAAAGATATTTAGTAGATGATGTTGTTTTCTTTCTACTAATTTGGAGACAAAAATTCAAGTTTTTTCGGAAAAAAGACCCTAATAATGATCGCAAAATTTGGGAAATTGTTGACAGATTATAATTAGCCCTGGCGACTAGAAGTCGCGGCTATACAAACAAAGCCCGCCTACGCGGGCTAAAGAATAGCAAAAGCCCTAGCGACTAGAAGTCGCGGCTATACAAACAAAGCCCGCCTACGCGGGCTAAATAATAGCAAAAGCCCTAGCGACTAGAAGTCGCGGCTATACAGACTTAGCCCGCCTACGCGGGCTAAATAATAGGAAATCTGTTATTTTGGCTAGTTTATGCTTGCATTAGTAATTGGGCTAGATTCTTTAAATCGGCTTGCCTAGATAACATTTCTGGTGTCTGTTCGAGTCCGACTTTATCTAATATTTGACTCCAGCGATATACCCAGTCGTGGCGTAATAGTGAGTTAATAATATTGTCTTGACGTATTCTCTTTATGCGTTCGGGCTGTGTGTCAAGTTCGGCTATGATATCAGCTACATCAGCGGCATTATCAGGTATTTCAATGACTGCATCTTGCCAGTTAAAGTATGTGTTATAAGCTTCAGAAATTGGAGGAGTTCCAATCATTACTGCTCCAGCTGCTGCTCCTTCAAAAAAGCGAGAGCCTAATTCTTCTTGATTACCTGTTTGATTAACGCTGTCAAATTTGGCTTTATTTGCGATGAAATAGCGGCTTCTTTTAATTAGATTAATATATAAACTTCGATGTTCTTGATAATCCATCATTTGCAAACCCTTGAGAGTGTCATGCAAATATAAAAAGTTGTTTTTTTCGGCTATTTCTATTAAAGCTTTGTGTACTATTGGTGAACGACGACCGATACTATAAACATCAATATTTCTTTGAGGTTGAAGTGGATAGGGGGAAAATTTTATCGCATCGACGGCATAAGGTAGAGAATAACAAGGACGTTGAAGTAGATTAGCGATCGCATCAACACTCTTGGCTTGAGTCGTGAAAATATAATCAAAATCTTTGACAAGTTCCAGACAAAGCTTAGTCTTATATTCCAAAACTTCTTTAGCCCATATTTCATCTATCCATAAAACAGCTTTATGACTCTTTTTTCGCCATTCTTTTATTGAATTTATACAGGTTATATCCCAAAAATGTTGGCAGATAAAAAATAATAAATCATATTCTTTCTCTACAGTTGATGTTCGACAACCTGATTTCAAAAGCTTGCCGTTACCTATAGTTAATCCGGCGTAATTTGCTAACTTTTTATTGATTTGCGGAAACAAGCTATAAGCGAACTCAGGTGTAAGTATATCAGCATTATCAAAAGTACAAATTGCATCTTCAAACTCATATTCGGCAGAGCGAAAAGCTTGAGAATGCAAGTTTCTCATTGAGACAATTAAAATTCGTTGCTTGAGATTTTTTGACATGTTAAAATTTACCTCACGCAAAAGCGCAAAGACGCAAAGGAAGAATGTAAAATCAGGGGTTTTGGAGAAGTTTATTTCAGTAGTTTGTTCAAAAGTTTCTGTTTGGGAGCATTTATCTTTCGCCAGTCATCAAGTAAAATGCCACCAGTACCTTTACTATTGGGATTCCAACACCAATAAGCAAAGCTCAACTTTTTCTTAGCAATGTAATCGACAAGAAAGCGTTGCCAAATTCCTTCTTTTGATTTATTATCGACAAAATATCCACCAAATTCACCAATTAAAATTGGGGCAATACGCTGAGTGGCAATATAATTAAATCCAGTTTCCCAGCGTTGATAAAGGTTTGCGGGGAATATCGGATCTGCAAACCACGACACATTAGAACCACCGTATTCGTGGGGTGAATATACTAGTTTTTTGGGTATTTTCAGACGCACTGGATATTTGCGGACACCCTCTAAATTTGCACCCCAAAAGTAATTTGACTGTTTTTGACCGGGCACATTTTTCTCGATTCCTTCAACGAGAATTAGCCAATTTGGGTTTATACTGAGAATCTGATTTCCTGCCCGCTCTGCTGCTAATTGCCAGTCTGTAGCTTGGTTCCCAGTTCCCCAACTAGCACTACCGTGGGGTTCGTTCTTTAAATCTGCTCCAATGATGTTGGTGTATTTTTTGTAACGATTTGCCAGCATCGTCCAAGTGTCAATCCAGTCTTTTTCGGTGAATCCGTCTCCGTACCATAATTCAGAAATACGGTCATCTTGAAGACAATGACTATCTAACAGAATCAGCAAACCTTGGCTTTGAGCCTCTTGAATTACTAAATCCATGACTTCAAGGGGAGTTTTGCCTTGGAAATCTTTATTTGCACCGATGGAAAAGTTGATACCGCTGATGTTTTGAGAACGCAGTGCTTCTACGGAATAAGGTAAGCGGATGAAGTTGTAGCCCAAACTTTTAATTTGAGCGAGCATGTCTTTATAGTCTCTGCTCCAAAGACCATGAGGAGCATGTGTGTTAACTTCTATACCAAACCAGTTGATGCCGCGTAGCATGACAATTTTGCCTTTAGCATCAACAATTTGAGAACCACGAGTGGATAAAGGCAAGATTATATTAGTAGCTGCTGCTTCTGTGCTGCTGGGGAATTGTGGTGAAAAAAGGTAGAGATTTGTAGACAGTAAAACTAAGATAAAGCCAATGGCAATTTTTACTGTGAAGCTTCTCTGTAATATTGATTTGAGTCGTTGTATTGATAGATTTATCATTTATTAAAGATGATTTATGGCGTAAATAATATCCGCGAAAAATATCGAGCGCCGGTTTTCTGACCAGGCGATCGCCTCGGCACAAATATCTGGTATTGTGTTTAAAGTTAATGATTGAACCAAATAAAGAGCGAATTCTTCTGGCTTTTCGGCAACTATAACTGAAGAGGGATATCCAGATATGCCACGTAATGCTGTAGGTGTTGCTACTAAAGGAGAACCGGAAGCGATCGCATCCAAAGTTTTTATCTGTACCCCACCCCCACTAATAGAGGGAATTGCTAATACTTTTGCCTGTGCCATAAATGTTTGGACACTGGGGACAAAACCGCAATAATTGATATTAGGATACTGTCCTTTTAACCACTGGGCACCTAACCCAGCTATGTGAATTGATAAGTTTGTGGGTAGGTGCGGATAAACTTTTTCTAAAAACCAATTCAGCCCTAGTTTATTAGCTTTCCATGTCCAAGAACCGATAATACCTATATCAAAGTTTTTGATTGCAGGCTGATGTGGTGATATTTTCAAGCTAGAAGGTAAATGAAAAGATTTAGTTGCCTTGTTGATATTTATAAAATAGCTAGCATCATATTCTGTAAATGTCCAAACTTGTGTAGCTGTTCTTGCTAAATTATCTTCCATATCTTTGATGAGGTTAGTTTCTCGCTGATATATATGTTGTGATATCTGGCTTTGAGAGTTTTTTAATTGTGCGAGATATATTTCATGTTCAACGTTATGAGCGATGAATATAATTTTGGCTTTGTTGTTAAGTAAAGGGGCTAACCAGCCGATTTGGGCATGATCTATGATGAAAATGTCAAATTTATCTTGTTTTAAAATAATTTTGAGTTGATTGATGTATTTCTGTGAATAATATTTGGCTGAGGAGTAGGGAAGATTTTTTAATAGTCCTAAGCTCATCCAAAGCATGGGATAAAGTCGGGATTTTTCTGTTTCTATGTGTCTTGGAGCGATGGGTATTTCATTGTTTTTTGGTTTGAAAATACTGTTTGGGCGTTGATATCCTAGGACTAAAATTTCATGTCCATTATGTTGAAGAGCATCAATAAATGACTGTGATGCAATTTCACCGCCTGTTGTTTTTTTACTAGGAAGGACGGTTGTTAAGTATAATATTTTCATTGGGTAAGTTGGGAGTTTTTAGGTAGTAAGCACGAAGAGTGCTTAAATAAGCGTTGAAACGCTTACTACGTGGGATTAAACGAACCGCCAAGACGCCAAGAGCGCCAAGAGAAGAGGGGGAGAGAATCTATTTTTGAAGGGTTAGATTCAAGTCTGTTTGGTTATATTTATTGAGTTATTTTGTAGGCTTCGTAGCGCATTCCGGCGATACCTGCTAGGGTTCCTACACCTTTGTAAATACGTAATAATGCTTTAATAAGTTGATGCTGTCCGAAGATAAGGGAGGGAAGGATGAAGCATAATCCTTGAGCAATTAGTGCGATTCCTTTGGTGATGCGTATGGTGAGTAGGATGATTGAAGGGTAAAGTTCGCGTTCGCAAAAGCTGTGTCTGCTCCAACCTAAATAACCGCGTTGAAGTATCCATTTGATGTTAGTACGGCTTTCGGGTATCCACTCGTAAACTAAGGCTTGATCTGCCCATATTAGTTTATATCCTGCACGGTAGAGGCGCATGAAAAAGTGGCAATCTTCGCCGCCTGAGAGTGCAAAACGCTCGTCGAAAATTTGATCTATGTTGTGTAAAATTGAGGAGCGAATTAGGACGTTGTTGGTAAATGCAACTTGGAGTGGATGTCCTGTGGGGTAACGTTGTGGCTCAAAAAATTTACCTTGGATAACCCAGTTAGGTACGTCTGATTTGATAAAGTACGGTAATGCGGGTCCGGTTACTACGTCTGCATTATGTGTTTGCTGAACTGATAAAAGTTCATCTAACCAAGATGGGTGGGGAACTTCGTCATCATCGATGAAAGCGATGAAGTTTGCATTTTTGTGAACGCAGGCGATCGCTTTATTTCTCGCATAGGAAATACCCTGCTGCGGTTCAATGGAATATTTCATTTTCCATTTAAAATTAAGCAGCTGACTTGTGCAAATTTTACTCGCAGAACCAGTGACATCGTTATCAACAATAATTACTTCTATTTCTGGTGTTTCACACTTGTTAAAAGTTAGCTGATTTAAACTTGTTAGCAAGCGGTTTAATCCTTCTGGACGTTTATAACTTGCTACGCATACTGAAATTAGCATTATTTCTCCTTATCTAAAGTTTGGCTCTTTTTCTTGTACAATTCCAGTTGCATAACTGTAAATTTGAGCTTGTTCTGACTCTATAGCCATTGAAAAAATTGTGGACACATATAAGATCCAAAAGATGCTGTTAGTAGCTAAAAGAGTACTTTCGCTGATGTTATAAATTACCAAAAAGCTTAAATACATTAATGTCCATAGTCCTTCTACGTTTCTGGTAATTCTTAACCAACGCACTCCTTTGATATAAGCTGTTGTTAAGCTCAAGAAAAATACGGCTAATCCGGATATACCTAATTCGGCTAATAAATCCATGAAGCCGTTATGACCGTAGGGACATTCCCATTGAAGTGTACGCCAAAGATAGGCAGTGACATCGCTATCCCAATCTCTCCAAAAGCCATTGAATCCGTAACCTAATAAAGGACGTTCTTGAATGAGTTCAAGCATTGCGCTCCATACCTCTGTGCGTCCTGTTAGTGTCAAATCTCTGCCTAATGCACTGGTGATGAAGGGTAAGTTATCGACAAATAAACTAGTTGCACTTCCTACTACTAGAATGAGAGCGATCGCTATCGGTACTAGTTGGTTATAATTACGCCGCCAAGTTCTATATAAGGGCATAATTATCATCAATACCACAAACACAACTATGGCAGTTTTCGATGTTGAACGGACTACTAAAAGAATGGAAAGAACATAGCCAATCCACGGCAGCCAGCGGTATTTACTATTAGCAATTGAATCAGAAGTTGCTACAAATAAAAACACCATACTGCTCAAAACCATCAACCGTCCCAAGAGGTTTTTGTGCGACATTATACCTCGCCACGCACCTGCGTGAACGCCTCCCTCTTGAGTGGTCATTAAACCGTAAGATGGCAATCCTATGGCAAACACAATACTAAGTAAAATTACCAAAGCTAGCGCCCAACTTAATAACTGTAGTTGCTCTCGCAAGCTGTAACGCATAGCTAGGTATATCCCAAATAGAGTTGTTCCTAACAACAAGAAACTGCGACGTAGGGTAATATCTGGTGCTACAGTCCAAATTGCAGATGCTAATGCAATTCCTACCAGTAACCAAATCAAAAAGTCCTTTTGTGCAATTAGTAGAAAACTCTTCCGTCGTGTCACAAGCCAAAGCAAAGTTACCATATAAATCCCCATGAAAAGTAAGGGAGTATATGGATCTTGGGGAAGACTACCATCTGGACTTTCTAATAGCACTGGTATCAAGGCAGATGTTGAAAGAAAAAGAGAAAATACAACAAATGCCTTTTCAACTAGCCTTGTAAATCTAAGCATTACAACTCTATTTTTCCACTTTAGTACTGCTATCAAAAGGAAATTACTGAAAAGAAAAAATGCCTTTTAATAGCATGAGTAGCCGACCAAAAAATGCTGATAAAGTTATTTAATGAACAAGTCAGCACGCAGATGTTATCAATAGCTAATCTATAATTTTGCCATCTGTACAAATTCCTAGTCAGCTATAAACTGTCAATGCATTAACCTGTAATTACTCGCACAGTTGGCGATTTGAAGAGCGGTAGAACTGAAAAAATACTATCCTGGTTAAGATTTGATGCGGCTCTGCCCCCAAATTTAACTTGGAATAAAGAATTTTAGGATTAACTTTACTTAATCTTCATCAAGAATATTTTTTGATGAAATTTTGACTAAGCGCAGCGCATTATTCTGTTAACAGGATATGTTGAGGATATCTAGACTTGGAAAAAATTTTGTAAGTTCATGTCTCTCATTCTCCAAAATCAATTTATTGAGACATAATTAATCCAAGATGCAGGGTCTACAATATAACTTACTGTTGACTGTTCGCTTTTTTTGTCAACAATCCAACTTAGGTTTTGGCAATCGCAACACTAGCTATTGGTAGCTATCCAAATTATCTGCCTACCTCGGTTGTAAAAAAAAATTAAGTTTTCCGGAAGAGAATTATCAAATTGATATCCTCAACAGTTTTGCATGGGAACGCAGATGCCAATTAAGGAAGAAGATTTGCAGGAACTGAAAAATTCCAATTCATTGTCAAGAGAATCTTATGGGTTTTGGAAAAAACCTGAAGGCAATGAAAACAATCAAGGTTTGAGTCAAATTGTTACAGTTTTCCGCCGCAGGGTAGCTGTAATTGCTAGTGTGGCAGTTATAGTCACAACAGGAACAATTGGCTGGAGTGCAACTCGTATTCCTAAGTATGAAGGTAAATTTCAACTGTTAGTTGAGCCGTTAAAAACTGCGGATAACGAGTTACTGATTTTGCTTTCGCAAACGTTGCAGCAGAATGTCAACGAAATCAGCAGACAAAATACTACTGCGTTGGATTATCAGGCTTTAGTGGAGGTTTTGAAAAGTCCGAAGGTGATAAATCCGGTAATTCAAGAACTGCAAAAACAATATCCAGAAATTGGCTACGATCGCTTGGTTGGCAATGATGTATCTGGGAAACTAGCTAGCGGACGAGAAGGTACGCTGTATGTTAACCGAATGGCAAAAGGCAAAGATGAATCTCGAATTATTGAGGTTCGCTATCGTGACTCCGATCCGCAAAAAATTCAGATTGTCTTGGATCGGATATCGCAAGCTTATCAAAAGTACAGTCAAGAACAACAGCAAACGAATTTACGTCAGGGAATTAAATTTGTTGATGAACAGTTGCCAAAATTGCGGCGTCGGGTAAATGCGCTCCAAGGTCAATTACAGTTTTTTCAGCAGCAGCATGACTTGTTTAACCCGCAATTACAAGGTGAACAACTGTTAAAAAGACGTGATGAACTGCAAGCGACAAAGTTAGAAACTGAGAAAAAATTAGCTGAGGCAAAGTCATTATTCGTTTCATTACAAGGTCAGTTGGGAATGCCACAAAATGAAGCGATCGCTGCTTCAGCTTTGAGTGAATCACCTCAATATCAACAGATACTCACTCGCATCCGCGACATAGAAGCCAAGATTGCGATAGAATCAGTTCGTTTTAAAGATGAAAGTCCGACAATCAGGCTTTTGCGCGACCAACGAGATAAGCTGATACCTTTGTTGAATAAAGAAGCAGAATTAACATTAGGAAATAACGCACCCGATGTCAAATTAGATTCATCCAAAATCGGCGGTTTTCAAAATTCTATTCGTCGCGAACTTATCCAACAACTGGCTAATAATACTAATCAAGTTAAATCACTCGAAGCCAGTTTGTCAGCTACTAATGCGGCTCAAGTTCAACTAAATCAACAACTTCTTGAATATCCAGTACTTTCACGTCAGTACGCCAATATGCAACGAGAATTGCAAGCAGCTACTGATACCTTGAATCAGCTTTTAAATCGGCAAGAAGCATTGCGCGTAGATGCAGCACAACAAGAAGTTCCTTGGGAACTAATTATGCCTCCGACATTACCGCGTAACAAAACCGGTCAATTAATGGCAGTTTCACCAAGCGGTGCAAGTAACATACTTTTGGGAGGAGTTGCAGGTATCCTTTTAGGTATTTTAGTTGCTTTTGTTCTCGATAATTTAGAAAATGTCTATCACGATGGTGATGAGATCAAACAGACAACTCAATTGCCTTTGTTAGGGGTAATTCCCTTCCATAAAGAACTGAAAAAATTGGCGCGTGCAGGTGATGTAGTTCAGTTAACTAAAAAACACAATCTGGAACGCGAACTAGATAATCATACTAAGTCTGTACAACACAGATCGGCTCAGTTTCTAGAAGCATTTTGCTCATTTTATACGAAAGTTCAATCTTATAAATTGGAGGCTTATACTCGCTCAATTGCTATCACTTCAGCGACATCTGGTGAAGGTAAAACCACAGTGGCGGCATATTTAGCACAGATGGCAGCAGAAGCCGGAGCGCGAGTACTATTAGTAGACGGAGATTTACGCCATCCGCAAATACATCTGAGATTCGGTTTATTAAATAATCAAGGATTGAGTGAAGTACTTTCTGAAGGTATAGATATCAGCAAGGTAATTCAGCAATCACCTTCAGATGATAATTTGTTTATCTTGACTGCTGGGAAAATACCTGTTAACCCGACAAAGCTTTTGTCTTCATTAAGGATGCAAACTTTTGTCGATCAATCACAAAAAAATTACGATTTAGTTGTGTATGATACACCACATCTTTTAGGTCGTCTCGATACCAATGTTTTACTTACGCAAGTAGATGGAATTGTGTTAGTTACCGGATTAGGTAAAGCACTTCGTCCTACTTTGAAACAAGCATTAGAGGAATTAAAATCTTCTCGTGTTTCCATTTTAGGTACGGTTGCTAATACCGTTGAACATTAATATTGGAGTAAGGGCTGAAGCCCTTAAAAGTTCTTGCTTGAGCGCTCTTTGCGCTCACTACGAAATAATAATAGCCTAAGTTGCTAGTTACAATCCGACAACGATTAAAATCGCTGTCTCATACATAAAGTCCGTTAAAACGGACTAGAAATCTCAATTGCGTTAGTCGGTTTTAACCGACTTGCACTGTTAGACAGCGATTTTAATCGTTGTCGGGTTCGGTCTAAAATCGATGGAATAATAAAAACGTAACTTACGTTAATACCTTGTGCTTTCATGTACTAGAATATGACATTCATTAATAAGCGGCATCTACAGAAACCGAATTTTCTTGACTCATTAATTAATCGACTCCAAGAAAAACTGTCTAGCCAGTTTCTACGCAATCTTAGCTGGCTAGGTATAACAGAAATCGTCTATAGAGTCTTGCGTTTAGGATTAGTAGTCATCATCGCACGTTTTTTGACTCCTTATGACTACGGTTTAGGGGCAATTGTGATGACAGTTAGGGAGTTTACTTTGACGTTTACCAATGTCGGAATTGGTGCAAAAATTATTCAAGCTGAAGAAAAAGAATTAGAGGTTTTGTGCAATTCTGCATATTGGTTAAACTGGATGATTTTTATCAGTTTATTTTTCATCCAAAGTATTGCCGCTTTTCCTATTTCTTGGTTTTATCAAAATAATGAGATTCTTTTGCCAATTATTGTATCAGGGCTTGTTTATTTAATTTGGCCCGTATCGGCTATTCAAAAGACTTTAATTCAAAGAGAAAATCGCTTAAAAATTATCGCTGTGACTGACAGCTTGCAAAACTCATTTGCGAGTATATTTTCTGCTGTATTAGCGCTTGCAGGGATGGGTGTGTGGTCTTTTGTGCTGCCAGCCTTTTTGGTAGCACCGCTGGAGCTAATCATATACTATTATTTTCATGATTGGCGATCGCACTCTAAATTCACCACTAAGCACTGGGGAGAAATTTTCAGTTTTGGTAAAAACTTGCTCGGTGTTGGTTTACTCAAAACTCTCAGAAATAACTTAGATTATCTCATAGTTGGACGCTTCATCGGCATTAAAGAACTGGGTATATACTTCTTTGGCTTTAATGCTGGTTTAGGCATTAGCTTAAGTATTATCAACGCTGTCAGTTCAGCAATTTTACCTCATTTATGTGCAGCGCGTTCCGATTGGTTTGAGTTCAAAAAACGCTACTTTAGCAGTCTCAAAACTATTAGCTATATTATTATTCCCTTTGTGATATTACAAGCTAGCTTGGCTCCTTTTTATGTACCAATTGTTTTTGGTCAAAAGTGGGTACCTGCGATTCCAGTTTTGATCATGATTTGCTTATCGGCAATTTCTCGACCTTTTGCAGATGCGGCATCTCAGTTACTAGTAGCTATTGGCAAACCTAATTTAGATTTCCGGTGGAATATTATCTTTACTGGGATATTTGCTGCTGCTTTACTGATAGGAGTTAAAGGACAAGTTATCGGAGTAGCGACATCGGTTTTATTAGTGCATTTGGTTTGTTTGCCGATATTTACATTTTGGGTGACAACTTTTGTTTTTCCGAGATTGGGTAGGTGCTAGCGGCAATAAGCGTAAAATCGTAGCGTTTTGAAACGCTCCAGGTAGCTGAGGTAAGCGCACTCGTTTCACCGAGTCAATGCTCATAAATTTAGTTATGAAATGCGTGGAATTTTGTACTAAGTACAATGCTTGCATAAGTTGATAACGAAAATCTGAAGGAAGACTCTGCGTACCCAATGGGAGAATCAGTACGAATAGACGCAAACCGAAGAAAGAGCCGACTGATTCACCTTTGCGCTAACCTTAGCTACCTGGTGCGTTTAAATCTGTCTGACTCCTGCTTTATCTCAAACTGCTAATAGCTTCCGCAAAATGCTTGGAAATAAAAGGCAAAATTTCCCGGCTTTTGGCTTGTGCTTTGCCTTCTGTAAATACTACTAACAGATAGGGACGCAAATCTTGTAACTCGATGTAAGCTGCATCGTGACGAACTTGACTTGTCCAACCGGCTTTTGACCAAATTTGCGCGTTTTGCGGAAGTCCACTACCTAAAAAGCCTGTAATTTGGTCTTCTTCAACGTCTTTTGGTAAATCTTCCGGATTGAGACTGCGTTTAAGTAAAGCCATCATTGCTTGCGATCGCCCACTAGACACTGCCACCCCACCAACGATACTATGCAATAATCTGGCAGTGGCGTTTGTCGTCAACATGTTGCGATTATCTAGCATTTCTCCATAAAATGCCCGCTCCCGTCCATAAGGACCATCACCCCAAGTTTTTTGGCAAAGGTTAATTGTGTCTAATTCTTCCCACCCCAAAGACTTGAGATAACGGTTAACGATATTGCGTTGATGCTTCCAAGTTTCAAATGGTCCTGCCGATAATTCGGGTCCGGAAGTGGTTCCACTCAGCATATCTATAACTAAGCTGGTACCATCATTGCTAGAATCAATTATCATATCCCGTGTAGCTCTTTCCAATTCCTTGGAAGTCTGAAGCATTTGTTTTTCCAGCCATTCGTTTACCGCTACCATGTAAAACAGTTTCACGACACTTGCAGGATAAATTCGTTCAACACCGCGATAAGTAAAACCACGTACCGAATGGTTCCAAAAAGCATTGGGAGTTAAAGCACCACCAGTATTTACTAGTACCGGCGGATCGTAGACAATCCAAGTTAGAGCAATTTGGTTACGGGCTAAAGTGGGAAATTGTGCCCAAGTTGCATCTATTATGCCTAAGCCGAGATTTTCTAGTTGTTCGTCTTGATTAAAAAAAATCATTGTTCTTGAAGAATGCCCTTTAATCTAAAATCCAAAATCGAAAATCCAAAATCGGGTGAATATAAGTGTCTTGCTGACCTAAACTTATATGATTCTCCTGAATGTACGCGCTTGGCAACTCAAGCCGCAGTTGGGCGACATTTACGGATAATATCAAATGATAATGATGTAGAGACGCAAAATTTTGCGTCTTTACAGGTTTGCTTGTGTGAGGATGATTATCCAGGATGGTTATCGCCCACAGATTTGAGTTTATTACAATCTGCTACTGTACTTTATGAAGCTACTTTATTTTCTCAATCTCAAATAAAAAAACTGCTCGCAGAAGTAATTGTTTTTACCCAAAAAGCGATGCAACAAGCAAATTATTACCTCTGGGGTGGTACCGTAGCACCAAATTATGATTGTTCGGGGTTGATGCAAGCGGCTTTTGCTTCGGTGGGTATTTGGCTGCCTAGAGACGCTTATCAGCAAGAAGAATTCACTCAGCCAATTAGTACAGCAGAACTAGAGGTAGGGGATTTGGTATTTTTTGGCACTCCCCAAAAAGCGACTCATGTCGGACTTTATTTGGCAGATAATTATTACATCCATAGTTCCGGCAAAGAGAAGGGACGAAATGGTATTGCAATCGACTGTTTGACGGAACAGGGAGATGCGGTTAGTCAGTCATATTATCAGCAGCTGCGAGGTGCTGGCAGGGTTGTGAAGAGTTACGAACCGCAAAGACGCTAAGGACGCTAAGGAATATGAGGGGTGGGTTGATTTCCGAAAGGATGACTGAACAAAATGGGGCAATGTCGTCGGTTGTTCCTGCTGTTTCGGTTGTGGTGCCGATATATAATGAGGTTGAATCAATACCGCATTTGCTGGAGGCGATCGCTTCCACTTTAACTGCAAGTGAGTTAAATTATGAGATCATTTGTGTAGATGACGGTTCTTCTGATGGAAGTGCGGAGTTTCTCAGAAAAGAAGCCCAAACACGCAGCGATTTAAAAGCGGTTATTTTGCGACGCAATTACGGTCAAACGGCAGCAATGTCTGCTGGATTTAATCATGCTTTAGGTACAGCAATTGTCACTTTAGATGCTGATTTGCAAAATGACCCAGTAGATATACCGTTATTATTAGCCAAGTTAGAAGAAGGTTACGATTTGGTCAGCGGTTGGCGGAAAAACCGTCAAGATGGTGCTTTGAAGCGGTTACTTCCTTCCAAAATTGCCAACTGGTTAATTAGACGGACTACTAGTGTAAATATTCATGATTATGGTTGTTCGCTAAAAGCTTATCGCGCCGAATTGGTCGCAGATATGAACCTTTATGGCGAACTGCACCGATTTTTACCAGCTTTGGCGTACATTGAAGGAGCAAGAATTACCGAAATTCCGGTACGTCATCACGCCCGTCGCTTTGGTCAGAGTAAGTATGGATTATCCCGTACTTTCCGGGTGTTGATGGATTTGTTAACTATTTTGTTTATGAAAAAGTTCCTCACCCGTCCGATGCACGTTTTTGGGCTGTGGGGCTTAATTTCCATGCTTTCGGGTGGAGCGATCGCACTTTACTTAACTTTTGTCAAATTAGCTTTTCATGAGAATATAGGCGATCGCCCTTTGCTGATTTTGGCGGTTCTGTTATTGGTAACTGGTGTACAGCTTTTTTGCTTCGGTCTTTTGGCAGAATTGCTAATGCGTACTTACCACGAATCCCAAGGACGCCCCATATATCGAGTGCGTGAGGTAATAACCAAAAGCGTTAATTGACACTCCCCGCATCTATTGACACGGGGATTCTTGAATCTAAGACATAACTTGCTCAATTTGTGGTTTTCACCAATCTGAGTACCTGTTCCTTGGGGGCTTTCAAACTCCCGTCAGTTCCTTGTAAAGCTTAAAACAGTGCCTCATTTGTAATTGTCAGTTCACACTTTTGACCCGACATCCGGGGCACTTTCGGCTGGTTTTGTCCAGTCGTGGTCGCGCAGATAGGATTCAAAGTCGGTCGGGGAAGGAAAATCGCGTTTCAATTCCGCTAGATCCGCTCCGTAGCCGACGTTCTCAAACCAGCGATACATGGTGGTTACTTCCTCTCCGGCTTGCTGCTCAAACGCTTCAAAGGGAATTTGTTGGTAGTTGACGGTTTTTCCGAAAACACGGCTGAACGCGGCAGCGATTTCCGGCATGGTCATGTCCACACTTGCGACTTCATGAACGCTGTTCAAGAAATCTGCGGGACGCTCGAAAACCTCGGCGACCATTTCTCCGTAATCCTCTTCGGAAAGTTGCTGCAATTTCGTTTCCGGACTGAGCGGCTGGGAAAGCGTTCCCTTTTCAACCATTGGACGCATCGCGTTGTAATTGTAGAAAAAGAAAACCGGACGCATCATCGTGTAAGGCAAACCAAGCGATCGGATGTATTCTTCGACTTGAAACTTGCTGTCGAAATGCGGAATGCCCGTGTTGCGTTCTGCGCTACCCACCGAACTGTAGACGAAATGCTGGATGCCCGCCGATGAAGCTGCGTCTGCGACCGTTTTGCCGTCGCGGATTTCGGCTTCTAATCCGCCTTTGAGGAAGGTTTGTATCGAAAAAACGCCATCGGCACCTTCCAGAGCGCGATCGAGGGAAGCGCGATCGCTGAAATCTCCTTCTACGAGTTCTGCACCCGCTTGTTTGAGTGCTTGGGCTGCGGGCTTGTTTTGGTCGCGCACGAAGGCACGAACCGTGAAATTTCCGCGCTGTAAAAGATGACGCGCCACCGCGCCGCCCTGATTGCCTGTGGCTCCGGTGACTAAGATGAGTCGTTTTGCGTTTATTTGCTGTGTCATAGTTGTTTTTTCAATGCTGTTTGTGTATTTGAAATTTCATTTTGTCTAAATAGTAGCTTGTACAGGAAAAGGGAAAAAGTAGTTAAAATTCAAAACAGTTGTGCAAAAAATTCAAAAATGCGTTTGCGTGAATGGACAAGCTGAAAAGCCTGATGATTTTTATGCGCTCCGCTCAATATTGCAGCTTTTCGGAGGCAGCACGACAGTTAGGAATGGCTCCTTCAGCCGTGAGTCGAGCCGTATTGCGCTTAGAAGATGAATTGGGGGTGCGCTTGCTCCAGCGGACGACTCGCAGTTTGACGCTGACCGAAGATGGCAACCGATTTTATCAACGCTGTCAGCAAATTATCAACGACTTGGAAGAAGCCGAACTCGAAGTCAAACAATCGCAATCAATGCCTATCGGAACATTGCGACTTGATCTGAGCTTTGTGTTTGGCAAAATGCATATCGCTCCGGCTCTGGTGCGATTTGCCGCACAATATCCTCAGCTAAAACTGAATGTTTCTTTTAACGATCGCTTGATCGATCTGATTGAGGAGGGCATCGATGCGACTGTGCGGATTGGAATCAGCAACGATAGCCGTTTAATTATGCACCACCTGGCAACTGCACGCTACATTACTTGTGCCTCGCCGCAGTATCTCGCCCAGTATGGTACCCCCACAACCCCCACTTCCCTATTGCAGCATCGCTGTGTCAACTTTATCTTTCCACAGACCGGGCGAGAATCTAAATGGAAGTTTGAACAAGACGGAAAAGCCATCGACCTTTCCGTAGACAGTTATCTGCGATTCGATAATTCAGAGGTCATTTTAGACGCGGTTATTCAAGGAGCCGGTGTGGTTCAATTTCCCAAATTTATTGCCGCGAAAGCGATCGCCCGTGGAGACCTCCAGCCGATTCTCCAACCCTACGCGACCCAAGTTGGATTACCGATCGCAGTGTTATATCCGCAAAAACGCTATCTCTCGGCTAAAGTTCGCGTCTTTGTTGAATTTATGACAGAATTGACGGCTGCATTAAAGCGAGTTGATGTTGTAGATTGAAGGCTGCTACACAAAACTTGGTTAAACTTATCGCTCGTCTTACCATTCAATCAAGATTGCTCCTGAAGGGTCTGCTTCCTGCTTCAACCAAGCCCGTCGGCGGGTTCTTGTCCACAGGCGTAAATTCGGCTCTAGCCGAGCCTAATCGAAATTAAATAT
>NZ_JAOWRF010000386.1 GCF_025753815.1 Plectonema radiosum NIES-515
CTGACCGTCGATGTAGACATACTTTCCACCCGTGGGAATGGTGATGCGGTAGCCTGTTGTCCCCAAATTGTCGTTATCAAACTGTCCTATGATGTCGGTGTCTAGATTTTTCGCAAGCGAATCTGCCTTATTTAACAACCGGAACTTGTAGTTGCCAATGCCTTCACCTTCAGTTTTTACCTCAACCTGGTAAGTACCGCTAGTAGTCAATACCAGTCGCCCATCGTTGCTATCGTAGTCGTAACGGCTGTCCTTATAATAACCATCAAACAGATTGCGTCCAGTTGGGTCGTAAATCCGCACGGCAAATTGATCCCCACCTAAACCATCATAGAACAACTGCTGTCCAGCTTCTCCAGTAAAGGTGTAAGTCTTGGAGCCGTCTACCGTGTTAATACTACCGCTAACTTCCTGCCCGAAAGAGATAGAAGTACCCGTCGAAGGAGAAATCGATGTAGTTTCAAGTGTCTTAATTTGTACTTGGTAGTTAGGGTCACTGCCGCCATTACCCTGCATTACCAGCAGATACTCCCCTTGATCCAGCGTTAAATCTTGGTTGTCATTGATGGATGCATAACTAACTAACTGTCCGTTCGATTTATACAGAATCCAATTGTTAGGGCTACTTCCCACCGTGCCACCCAGGTTGACTTTTTTCCTGCTACCACTAGGGATATTAAAGCGATAGAGAGTGCTGCCAATACCGCCGTTGTCAATTGTGCCTACAATATCTGTATCCAAGGCTTTTAATTGAGCATCTGCCTTGTTTAGAAAACGGAATTTGTAACTACCGGTTACATCATCACCGCCATCAATCACAACCTTGTAAGTGCCAGACATCCCCAAGGTCAAATTGTAGTCGGGTCCTCGGTCATAGCGATTGTCAGTTGAGTAAATTTCCTGTCCAGTGGGGTCGATTAAGTGGAGGGTAAAGTAGTCCCCACCCAAAGCATCGTAAAATAACTGCTGTCCAGCTTCTCCAGCAAAGGTGTAAGTGTGGTAACTGCCTTTTTTGGTGATAGTTTTGTCAACCGTCTCACCAGAAATAATAACCTGCGGCTGTGGTGTTTCAGGAGTTACCACTCGCACATTGTAGTTGGGGTCGCTGCTGCCATTACCCTGCATTACTAGCAGATACTCCCCTTCTTTTAACGTCAATCGACGGTCAGAGTTTATGCTGTTGCTAGTGACATATTGACCATTTGGCTCATACAGTAACCAGGTATTGCCACCACCTGTCTGACCGTCGATGTAAACGTACTTCCCTCCACTGGGGATATTAAAGCGATAGAGAGTGCTGCCAATACCGTCGTTGTCAATTGTGCCTATAATATCTGTATCCAAGGCTTTTAATTGAGCATCTGCCTTGTTGAGAAAACGGAATTTGTAGCTACCGATTACATCGTCGTCTCCATCAATCACAACCTTGTAAGTGCCAGACATCCCCAAGGTCAAACTGTAGTCGGGTCCTCGGTCATAGCGATTGTCAGTTGAGTAAATCTCCCGTCCAGCGGGGTCAATTAAGTGGAGGGTAAAGTAGTCCCCACCCAAAGCATCGTAAAATAACTGCTGTCCAGCTTCTCCAGCAAAGGTGTAAGTGTAGTAACTGCCTTTTTTGGTAATAGTTTTGTCAACCGTCTCACCAGAAATAATAACCTGCGGCTGTGGTGTTTCAGGAGTTACTACTCGCACGTTGTAGTTGGGGTCGCTGCTGCCATTACCCTGCATTACTAGCAGGTATTCCCCTTGTTTTAACGTCCCTCTCCAGTCATTGTTTATGCTGTTGCCAGTGACATATTGACCATTTGGCTCATACAGCAACCAGCTATTGCCACCACCTACCTGACCGTCGATGTAAACGTACTTCCCTCCATTGGGGATATTGAAGCGATAGAGGTGAGATTCTATACTATCGTTTTTGAATTGACCTATAATATCCGTGTCAAGGTTTTTCTCAGGTGCAGCCGCTTTATCTAAAAACTGGAATTTGTAACTGCCAATATCAGAACCGTTGCCATCGATGACAACCTTGTAAGTGCCAGACATCCCCAAGGTCAAATTATTGTCGGGTCCTCGGTCATAGCGATTGTCAGCACTATAAATTATATTATTAGTTGGGTCGTACAATGTGAGGGTAAAGTAGTCGCCACCCAAAGCATCATAGAATAGCTGCTGTCCAGCAGTACCTGTAAAGATATAAATATCCTGTTCACCCTTCTCGGAAATAGCACCGCTAACAATATGAGGATTATCGTTGCTGCCCAATGTTAATGGCTTAGTAATAATATCGGGAGTAACTATAGTAAACGAGTAGTCAACGGTACTGCTAAAAGCCGACTTGCCACGCAGTGCCAGGATATACTGCCCATCAGCTAGTAAATCTACTTCCATGTCATCAAAGTTGTCATTGGATGCAACTACTTGATTGCTGGCATTGTAGACTACCCAATCCAAACTACCGTCTTTACTCAGTTCATCAAAATACAGCTTTTGACCTTTATTGCCAGTAAAGCGGAATACATCGTCCTCTGAACCAGGGCTGAGTGAACCTTTAATTACAGTGTCAAAAGGCACAACAGGTACTAAATTGGAGTCAATGACGCTAAAGCCATAATTACCGACATAATCGCCTTGAGCATCGACTACAATGCGGTAATTGCCATCTTCAGTTAAAGTTAGCAACTGATTATTATCCCAGCGGAAGTCAGCCCCATTAATTACTTTTATATTACTGGGACTATAAACATCAAAGCGCCAGTTATAATAGTCACCAGAGTACTGAAGTGGGTCAAAATAAATGCGCTGTCCCTTAGTACCGCTAAAAGTAAACTCATCATTTTCACCAGGGATGCCAAAGAGTCCCAAAACAGTATCCCCCAAAACTAATACGGGTGGTGGTGTCCATTCAACCACACCAGTACTGGGATTAACTGTCATACCGTTCGGTCCGACAATTAAGCTGTAGGATAGTGGGTAATCTCCATCTGGGTCTACAGCATCAGCATCGTATTTGTATAGCTTGTTAATATATGCGTCAACTATTGGTGTTGTGGTAAAAATTGGCGGTCGATTCGGCGGTGTGTCAATTACTGATAAGATGTAATTTTGTAGCGTTACACCACCGCGACCGTCGCTAACTTCGACTACAATTGATTGATTGCCTTTATTACTGCTTAATGTATTCCAAGTAATTAATCCAGTATTCTCCTCAATGGTCATACCTTCTGGAGAAGTTAGCAGTTTATAAGTAACGCTGTCACCATTCGGGTCAGTTGCATTAACATCATAGCGGTATTCTTGACCACCAATTACCTCAACAACAGGTTTACTCTCAATCACCGGCTTGACATTCAATTGTGCCAGTACCACTACATCGTAAGTAAATTGTACGCCGTTGGGATTGTAAAATGCTAAAGAGCGGGAACCACTTTCTCCCTGAGGGTTGAGCTTACCGGATGCTACCAAGCTGGTAAAGTCATAGTAAGGAATGCCATCAGGTGTAACGCCATCTGGATTGCGTAAAATTACGCTGGGGTCTGATATATTCTTAACTGCCACTAATACAGGAACATCGACGCTGTAGGAACCGATATTGCGTACAGCAATGTCCGCATACAAGGTTTTGGTGTCAGCATTGAAGCTGCTGCGCTGATATTGAGCAGCGAGACTATTTGATACATCGACTAGGGTGTTGAAGTTGGGTGCTGCATTCGGACGAATTTCAGTTGCAAACTGCGTCTGAGTGGCAGCAACTGTTCCTGCGGGTGCCGCAACAAGGGCAAAGTCGGTAATTCTGACGCTGGTTGCGGTATCTTTATCGTCGTTAACCAAACGGAAGATTAACTGTGCTTCACCCGGTTTAACTCCAACCAAATTCAAGCTAACCGTCTTTGTGGTAGGATTATACGTAGCACCCGCACCATTACCCACAGGTTCCCCTTCGGTGAGGTTGAAGAATGCATCTCTACCCTTACCAATAGCATGGACGAGGGAAATACCGTTGGCATCGACTAAGGCAACTTCAAATGCATCGTTGATGAATTTGGTATCGCTTAAATCAAAGCTGGGGTCAATTTTGAAGGTAAGAATGGAAGGTGTTACGGGGATAGTTAACCCAAAATTACGTTTTGGTGAGAAGTTGGTTTGTTCGCTGAGGGTAATTTGACTGCCAATAATAATATTTTGGGTTGCTTTCAAACCACCCGCATCGGTCGCAGTAATGGCAATGTTAAATAAACCAAGTTGATTTTGATTCGGTGTTCCGGTAATAGTTGCAGTCCCGTTACCATTGTCGGTAAATGTCAACCAAGTAGGCAATCCAACTGCGTTGAGGGTGCGGATATCGCCAGCATCGGGGTCTGTGGTCGTGATATTGTAGGTAAAGGTACTGCCAGATTCGACTGTGGTGTTATTGGGAGTACTCGTAAATATTGGAACTTCGTTGACATTGGTAATTGCGATCGCTTGGGTTTTATCTAAAATCAACCCGTTTTTATCGGTGCTTCTGATAATTACGGTATGTTGAGTATTTGTTTCAAAGTCGAGTAATGTACCGTTTGCAACTTGGAGTTTGTTATCAACAATCTGGAATCGTCCACCAGCGTTATCAATTAGTGTATAGGTATGGGTATCCCCACTGTCGGGGTCGATACTGCTCAATTCCCCAATTACCGTACCAACAGCGCTATTTTCGGCAACGGTATTGTGAGTCAGGTTGATTGCGGTGGGTGCACTAAAGCGGTAAATTATTGTGGAGAAGCTGCTTGTATTGCCTGCAATATCGGTAGCACGAACGGTGAAGGTATTATTGCCAGCAGCTAAAGATACGTTGGTGAAGTTGTATTTTCCGGTGTTGTCCGCTGTCACCGTTAATGGTGTACCATTTTGCCCAAGGACTGGAGAAGTTGCACCGTTTGCACCTGTTTGTTCTAAAATTAGGATTGCACCTGGTTCGGTTAATCCAGTTAGCGTGACTGTATTGAATTTGGTTTTATTATCACCAATAGTACCCGAATCTGAAGCTGCATCAAGGTTGAAAGTGGGTTGGGCAATGTTGGTATCTAGAGTAAAGGTAAAGCTAAAAGCATTTGAAGTATTGCCGTAAGAGTCGGATGCAATCAGACGTAAGGTATGGGCACCATCTGGAATTCTACCACCGTAAATTGCTTCTAATGTGGTGCGATTGAAGTTGAAGCTACCATCGGTGTTTAATTGGGCAAATACATCAACAAAATTGGCAGCAGTTTGGTTGTTGAATCCTGCTTTAAACGAAGCAATCGAACTCGTATCGGTGACAAAACCAGTTATTGAAGGGTCATAGGTAATGCGATCACGAAGTGACTCCGAAGGAGTATCGCTTAATTTCTCATCATTCGGATTACTATTAATTGTACCGCTTGGTGCTGTATCGTTCTTCAATCCAGCAGTAATAAGGGGTGCAATGGTATCGTTATTAATAGTAACGTTATATGAAATCGTCTTGACATTACCTGCAATATCGGTAGCGACAAGGGTAAGAACGTGACTACCTGATGTGAGTGCAGTTAAATCGAGTTGTTGGTTGAAATTATTAGCGTTGTCGAGAGTTACAGAAACTTCAGAAGAATTATCAAAACGATAACTCAAAGATGCAATTCCACTTCCCGTACCATCTACATTACCAATGAGTTTTGCACCTGTAGTGAGTGGTGCATTATCAATCGGTGTAGTAAGGTTGAGTTGGGGTAAAGTGCGATCGATAATTAATTGTATCGGTGTTGAAATACTGCTAACGTTACCTGCAATATCAGTTGCTTGAGCATTTAAATTATATGTTCCATCGGTCAAGTCGCTGGTAACGATTTGCCATATTCCGTCCGCATTAGTTGTTGCTTCTCCAACTACATTACCATTATTGAAGAGTTGGACTGTTGAATTAGCTTCAGCGTTACCCGTGATGGTGGGAGTATTGAAATTGGTAATATTGTCTGTAGCACTTACCCCACTATCAATACTTGCTGGTAAATCTAAATTGGTTGGTGCGGGTGTGGTGGTATCGAGGGTAAAAGTATATTCTTTTGTTGGGGATGTGTTACCAAATTCGTCTTTAGCAACGAGACGCAGGGTATATGTACCGTCGGGAATCAAATTATTCGAGCTATTTCCAGAATTTGTAGCGTTATAAATAGCAGCAAGTGCAGAATTGTCGAGTGTAAAACTGCCGTTGGGTTGAATTTGTGCGGTAATATCGACAAAGCTGTTGATTGCAGTATTATTCAATCCTGCTTTTAATTCAACAACTCGGTTTGCATCGCTGACTGTACCTGTAATTGCTGGATTATTCGTAATTCTATCGCTGTTTGTGGCATTACCCGGAGCAGTATCTCGCACCAAGGAAACAGTAATTATAGGTGCTTCAGTATCGATATTAACGGTAACGTTATATTGTTTAGTGAAGATATTACCCGCAACGTCGGTTGTGGTAACGGTAAGGATATGATTACCGTTTGGTAATCCAGTTAAATCAAGTTGTTGGTTAAATGCAGCATTTGTACCATTGCTGCTAACAATTAAAGGTACTTCGGTTCCCGAATTGAAGCGATAACTAATAGAAGCAATAGCACTTCCAGTCCCGTTAGCACTACCAACAAAACGCGCTCCTTGATTTAATGGTGTAGTATCTATAGGGGTAGTCAACGTCAAGGTTGGTGCAACCGAATCGATGGTGATGGTAAATGGTGTAGAGGGAGTGCTAACATTACCTGCAATATCGGATGCGATCGCACTCAGATTATAAATCCCATTAACAAGGTTATTTACATCAATCTGCCATATTCCCGAAGCCGAAACTGTTGAAAGTCCAATTAAGAGTCCGTCAGCATTATTAATAAGTTTGACGGTTGCACCAATTTCGGCATTTCCTGTAATCGTCGGTGATGCATTCTTGGTAATATTATCTGCGTTACTTACCCCTGTGTCTTTGCTTGCAGGTAAATCGAGATTACTTGGTGTTGGTGTTACAGTATCTAAGGTAAAGCTGAAGCTATATACATCAGACTGGTTTCCAAATTCGTCTTTTGCAATCAATTTTAAAGTACGTACACCATCTGGAAGTGTTCCTCCGTTTGTTCCATTTCCAGAATTTACTCCAGCACTATAGATAGTTTCTAATTGAGTACGAGTCAAACTAAATGTACCGTCGGTGTTGCGTTGTGGCAGAACGTTGATAAAATTAGCAACGGGGGTATTATCAAATCCAGCTTTAAACTCTGCGACTTGACTTGCATCGACAACGCTACCAATAATACTTGGGTCAAAGGTGATTTTATCAAGGTTTGTTGCACCGTTAGCTGCGGTATCTCTTACCAATGCTGCCATAATTACTGGTGCAGCAATATCGAGATTGATGGTGACGTTGTATTGGTTCGTGAGAATATTGCCAGCTGTATCGATTGCGGTAATTGTCAGGGTATGATTGCCGTTACCAAGTCCAGTAAAGTCGAGATTTTGGTCAAATGTTCCAGCTGCATTGAAATTAACGGGTATTTCTGTTCCTAAATTGAAGCGATAGGAAAAAGCAGTTAGGGGACTTCCCGTACCGTTGATATTACCAGTTAGTTTTGCTCCCGGTTGTAGGGGAGATGATTCTATTGGTGTTGTTAAGGTTAATTGGGGTAACAGAGTATCGATGGTAATACCGATTGGTGTAGAGGTACTGGTATTTCCTGCGATATCTGATGCGATCGCACTCAATGATTTTACACCGTCGGTTAACTCGGATGTGGTAATTTGCCAGATTCCCGAAGTCCCAACGGTAGTTTGTCCAACTACTTGAGTACCATTGAACAATTGTACACTTGCACCAAATTCACCGTTACCTGTAATTGTGGGAGTCAGATCGTTGGTAATGCGATCGCTTTGACTAATTCCCGTATCGCTGGAAACTACTAAGCTGAGTATTGGTGTTGGTGTGGTGGTGTCTAGCGTAAAAGTAAATTCATAATTACCAGAAACGTTTCCGTAATTGTCTTTGGCTACTAATTTTAAGGTATGCTGACCATCTGGAAGCACCGCAGCACTAGTTCCACCATTTATTGAAGCACTATAAATTGTATTTAATAAAGTGCGGTCAAATGTAAAACTGCCGTTACTGTTGCGATAGGGTAAAACATTTACAAAGTTAGCTGCGATCGCGTTGTTAAAACCAGCTTTGAATTCAACAACATTACTTGCATCAATAACTGTACCCGTGATAGTAGGGTCAAATGTTATTTTATCAGTATTGGTTACACCAAAAGTTGCAGTATCGCGTTGTAGAGAAGCTGCAATTACAGGTGCGTTCTGGTCTAATGCGACTGTAACATTATATTGCGTTGTCTTGATATTACCTGCGGTATCGGTAGCTATAATGCTGAGGGTATGGGAACCGTTGCTGATTCCTGTAAAATCTATATTGGAGTCGAATACTCCGGTAAAGCTAAAAGGTAAAGCAATTTCTGCGTTATTATCGAAGCGATATTGTAATGCGATGATAGAACTACCCGTACCATCTACATTACCCGTTAATTTCGCATTTTGTTGCAACGGTTGGGTATTGATGGGAGTAGTAAGGGTAATTTGTGGTAAAGCAGAATCGATAATTACTTGTAGTGGTGGGGAAGAAGTACTAACATTACCTGCAATATCAGTTGCTTGAGCGCTCAAATTATATGTACCATTGGCAAGGTTATTGGTTGTAATTTGCCACTTTCCATCACTTCCAGTTGTTGCTTGTCCGACTATTTGTCCTGCATTGAAGAGTTGGACGGTTGTATTCGCATCAGCGTTTCCTGTAATTATAGGTGTAGTAACTTTGGTAATATTATCAACGTTGGAAATACCACTATCGCTTGGAGTCGCTAAATCTAGGTTACTCGGTGGATTAATTTGGGTATCGACGGTAACGGTGTATTGAGTAGAAGGTGCGCTAATATTTCCTGCTGTATCAGTTGAAGTTGCTGTAAATACATGGTTGGAGTTAGCTAAAGTTCCAAGTTGAACTTGCCATTCACCGTTTACAGATGCATTAGTTGTCCCAACTAATTGTCCATCTTTATATAACTTAACTGTAGAATTTGCCTCGGCTGTTCCGGCAATTATCGGGGTATTATTCTTAGTGATACCGTCGCTATTGGAAATACCTGTATCGGTTGCTGCGGTTAATTTTAATGTGGGTGATATTGGTGCTACTGTATCGATGGTAATGGAAAGCGGTTGTGATGCTGCGCTGACATTACCTGCGATATCAGTTGCTGTTGCAGTCAGGTTGTATGTACCGTTGGTAAGGGTACTGCTGGTTATTTGCCACTTGCCTGTAGAGTCAGCAGTTGAAGAACCTATAACTTGTCCCGAATTAGATAATTGTACCAATGCACCAGCATTAGCGTTGCCTGTGATCGCAGGAGCGGTATTATTGGTAATATTGTCGGTATCGCTTCTACCGCTATCGGTTGTTGCTGTTAAATCCAGATTACTTGGTGCTGGTTCAGTTGTGTCTAGCGTAAAGGTAAATTCGTAAACGCTGGTGGTATTGCCCGAAGCGTCTTTTGCTTGTAGTTTGAGGGTATGAGTACCGTCGGGAAGAGTACCACCGTAGATTTGTTCTAATTGCGATCGCGTTAATCTAAAACTACCATCAGCGTTGCGTTGTGCGAGAACGTTGGTAAAATTGGCTGTATTGTTCGAGTTAAATCCAGCTTTGAATTCAGCAATTGAACTTGTATCGGTGACGCTACCAATAATGGTGGGGTCAGAAGTTATTTTATCAGTATTGGTTGTGTTGTTGCGTGCGGTATCTTTTTCTAAAGAAGCGGCAATTACAGGTGCAATAAAATCGGGTGCGGTATCGGCAGCATAAGTTACCGTTGCTTGCCCGTTGAAGGTAATATTACCTTTAGCATTAATCGAACCATAGAGGGTGGAGTTACCGTTGAAGGTAAAATCTCCAGCACTAATAAATGTACCCCTTGTATCGGATGCACCACTCCATGTAATGCTACCTTGCGATACTACCTGCATCTTGTTACTCGAATTGAGGTTTTTGCTAGCACCGTTGAAGGTAATACTACCACTGTTGCTGCCGTTGGCAATTGTTGTCACACCTTCAAATCGTGCATTGCCTGCCATAGTTATGGAATTAGAGGCAAATACTGCAATATCGAGTGTTTGCGCTCGTGCCATGTCAATACTACCATTATTGGCAACCAACATCACGTTGTTGAGGGTGTGATTATTGCCTTTAAAGGTGATATCTCCGCTATCTACGGTGATGACGTAGTTGTTGATGGTAACACCGTTGGGTATTTCCAATCCTCCACCAATGACTCTGACTGCGGTTGGATTGCTTTGTGTACCCGCACTTGGAAACTTAGCATTCCAATCATTGGCATTTTTAATCGGGTTTTGGGAAATATTGAAGGTGACGGTGGGTGTCCCGACCGCAATTCTGCGATTAAGTTCTTGTTGTTTTAAATCTGTATATGCAGGTACGTTAATTGTTTGCAGGGGGATAACCGGGGGTGGAATTAATCCTGCATATTGGTTGCTTGGCCCGTTGGCAACGGTGTAACCTGATGATACGGCAACGGCATTGTTGATGAGGATAGGTTTGCCACTAGCATCGAGGATGGGATTTCCAGATGCGTTGCGCTGTACGGGTAAGGTAATGTTACCGTTGATTGTAAACCCTTTGGCAGCATATATAAGGGCATCGTCGTCTTTGTCGAGGGGATTCCCGTCTAAGTCTCCACCACCGTTGAATCTAACTGTACTTTCGGTGCGGATGGCAAAATTGGGGATTGGGGGAGTTATGCTGTTAGCTGCGAATAGTGCAGATTTAGGATTTCCTGTCAAGGGGTCGGTTTCGGTTGCACCTAATAATGGGGTGTTTTGTTTGTTCCCGGTGAGTTTGTCAGTGTTTTTGTTATTGGTACTTGTTGATTGGGTGACAGGGAGAAGGTTCGGTTGCGTGAATACCGATGGTTGTTCAAGGGCTTTAACTACAGCAGTTTGGTCGGTTTTAGAGTCTGACGATTTGGTATCGTCGTTGAGGGGTGCAAATGGGTCGTAGTTACCGCTATTTTTATCTTTAGATTGGGTAATACCAAGTGGGGAAGGACTATCGGTTAATGGTTTGACAAGGGTTGCGTCGTCAATAAGTGAGTTACCAAATACACCATCATTGTTAGGTGTGTTGTTGTTAAATGCATCCTTGTTCGCCATTTTTAGTTCCCCTTTACAATAAGTTATTAAATGTTTTTATTTTTTTTAGACAAAATTTATTGCGTTCGATTATCCAGTTGTAGTTAAGTCTGGGTATTTAATAATTAAGGTTTGGTTTTCCAGCTAAGAATAAGCAGGAATTTATTGATTATTTGGTTGCTGCTGGTAATTACAAACTTTGGATTTTTGTTATCGCTAGCCAATGTTTGCTGATTCAAAAGATATCAAGATAGCTATTAGCTATGTTGTTTTTTAGCTAATAGCTATGTGTTTGATTCAGAAGGAATAAGTTTAATTCTTAAACTGAAACAAGCAAAGGTATGAGGCATAATGCCCATAGACTAAACCATTCGAGATATCTTACCTCTAGCTTCGTTTAGGAGACTCCATTCATAACGAATAGGTTAGTTTCACTTTCGCTTTCAGTCTGTGACATTTCTTGATAGGCTTCAATCTGTGGCATTTCTTGGTAGCTTGACATTTGCGGCATTTCTTGATAATTAACTGCTGTATTTTGTGCTAGGAAGTGGTTGTTGATAATTTCGTTAAATGCAGTAAAGTCGGTTTGCCAATTGGCGATAATTTCGTGCATGTAGGCAATTTTTTCTGCTGCACTTTCACCGTTAACAACATAACTAAAACTGCCGCTAAACATGACAATGGGTACGGTGGCTTCATCCTCTTCTTTACGCATTGCAGCTTCGGCAATATTTAGATAGAATGGCGAACGTTCCCTGTCGAATACTAAGTTGATAGAAGCACGTACTGGTGAAAAACCTATTGTTTGCCAGGATGCATTTGCTAGGAAGTTTGATGCGATATATCTTGACGCTGCATCTTTGCCTTCTGGAAATGATAGAAAGCCACGAATATTAACTCCAATTGCTTCGTATTCGAGGTTGGAAAGCATTTGGATATATTTGCTTGCTATTACGGGAATTTTCAGTTGATCGGGGGTTTTACCTGCCATTGCTTCTGAGAAAACAACGCGGTTTCCTTCTCCAACTATGACGATATTTTCTTCAAGTTCTATGCGTGAAAAGTTTTTGGAATTGACTGGTCCAGAAGCAAGTTTGATTTCCCCTTCAATAATTCCTGCACCACTAAAGAAGTCTAAATTGATGGTTGATGTTGCTGGTTTTTTGGTCGCTGCGACAATATCAAGATTTAAACCAGCTAATTGTTGATTCATAATTTTCCTTTATTTGATAGATGCTTTTTGCTGTTGCTTAAATTAGCTATTGGTTAAGTGGCACGCTAATTTTTACCGGATAGTCAAATATCCGGTTTAACGAAGAAGGCAGAGGGCACTTGATCTGGAGGGGAGAATTATTTTTCTCCTCTGCTATTCCGGTGTCTAAATCCCCGCTCATTCATTTATGAAAAGCTTCATAAAAGAGGTATTTTGAGACGCGCAGCGCAAAAAATACAGCGTCCTTATCAAATCCCTTAAATTTATTTATGGGGATTACCTCCAGCTCAAGTGCCTTCCTCCTCCTGCCTCCTTAATATTTCTGGTGTTTGGCATTCAAACCACAATTTGAGTAACAGTCCTGCCTTGATAACTTTGCTTTTTCTGCTTAACTATTTTTAATCTATTTGAGTAATAAATACTAATGTTATTTCTACCTAACTTTGTCTGGGGTTGATTTTCAGTGTATGTGTAGTTTTTAATGATGATTTTATGAGTGCTTCATAAAGTTAAAATATGTACTTGCCCCTTTTTCTTTGCTTTTGTTGCCAATTGTCGGATTTGGGCGTAGTACACCATTGATCGGTAATGTAATTATTAATACCTTTTAGAAATATTACTGTTTTTTACTGATTATTGGTGCGTTGTTTAGGTTATTCATCTGAAAAGCTATTATAGGGCTTTACAAGCAGGCAGGACTGCCTGGGACGACTGCTTACAAAGAGTCTCAAATTTTACTTACGTACTAGAATAAGAAGCCTTTGGGAAATATTTTTTTGGTTAAGATGCGTTTTTCCGGGCGTGAGTATCAAGGAGAAAACAAGTAGTTGCGTTGTCGCCCCTTGAAGATTCGGCGGTTAACGTGTGAAGAATACTTACAGCAGGTAATTCCGTAACCGTTCAGGGGGTGGTTAGGCGATCATCAATTAGAGAGACCAAAATCTGGTAAGGCGATCGCTCTTTTTCACGCAATAAATATAGCCAACTCGTTAGTAATAATTATCCGTGTGGCTAAAGCATCAGTAATAAATTTGCTCTAAAAGGGGAAAGTAAGTTGTTGAAGTCAGATTTATGAAGTTGACAGACTGGCCTGCTTTGGCTGACCAAAATACTGCAATCGTGGCTTTGGAGTATCATACGCCTGACAGAATGCAGGTATTGCAGCAGTTTTACTATTGGGGTGAAGAGCGTTCTTTGTCAGTCTTTGTCTGGAATCCTGGTTACTGTGGACTACAGAAATTAATTCACCATCAAGGTCAGTACATCTTACAGTCAACTGACAAGGGTAAAGATGGGGACATTATTCAGTATCTTCTGGAGGAATATCAACCAGGCATTTATTTACTGGAGGGAGTGCTAAATGAGGGTGATGGTAGCAAAATAAGTCAAAGATGTAGCTATCAATTACTCAATGCCTGTCATCAAGCTCTCTGGAGTCAGCAACATCATTACTGGGTGTTATTGGAAACTTACGTTCAACTATCTTTAGAATTACAGCCTTTTATTCCTGTGCTATCAAATCCACTTCCAGACCAACAGCAGGTGCAGATGGTTGTGGAGCAGTTTTGTGATGCCTGGGTTGGAAGTAGCCATCATCGCCTTCAGCAGTTTGCGGAGTGCGATCTGCTGAAAGCAGCAGCGCTTCGCTATCGCGATCGCCCCACCATAGGCGATCGCAATTCTTGGTTAAAGACAACAGAAAAAACATCAGCACTGCAATTGCTCTTTCGTGCCTGTCAGGGTTTACCCATAGGCGAGATAAATATGCTATTACAGCAATGTCTGGGTTTTGCAGAGCAGCTTGAAGAAATCGCCCAATTAGTGCTAGAATATAAAATTAGCAAACTGCGGGGTCGGGGTTTAGAATACATTGCTCAACCGGATGTACCTTCAGCCGGGGGATTAGATTTGCTGGAGAAAAGGTTGGAAACTATTACCTGTCTACTTCAACCTAAAGCAAAGCAATATGGATTGAAGTTTCCCATTGGGATGCTCTTATGGGGGCCACCAGGTACTGGTAAAAGTCTTTCTGCCAAGTTAGCAGCTAAGAAAATGGGATTGCCACTGTTAGCAGCTAATTGGGGTGTACTACTGGGTGATCCTCATCCCGACAGAGCATTAAAGGAGTTTATTGCTTTGGTGACTTCTCTTGCTCCCTGTGTACTCTACTGGGATGACTTTGATAAAGGCTTTGCTGGCTGGGATTCCAATGCAGATGGAGGTGTGGCACGGCGTTTATCTGCTACTTTACTAACTTGGATGCAAGAGCATCAAGAGCCAGTTTATACCATTGCTACTGTCAATCGCTTGTCAATGCTACCTGCGGAGTTAGTTCGCCGTTTTGATGATATCTTTTTTGTGGATTTACCCCATGAAGGGGCAAGATATGAAGTTTTCAATCTACATCTAGCCAAGTATTTTCCAGCATTTCGAGACAATAACTCACCTTGGAGCGATGACCAATGGCGTAGACTGTTGGCTGAATATCGCATTTGCACTCCAGCAGAAATTGGTAATGCAGTCCGTCGTTGTGCTGAAGAGGCTTTTTATCAAGGTAAACCTGGGGAAATTGAGTTTGAGGATTTGCTGAAACAGCGACAAGAATTTACACCAGCTATGGAGCGAGAGTCAGAACAGATACAAGCAATCCGCAATCAGGCTATTTATGCTAAACCTGTGGCTAGTCAGGATGTTTCTCGATTTGCTTATCAGCACCGGGAGTTATTTGGGTGACCAATTTGGCGACAAAAGAATGGGGAGAGGCTCGTCCCCCACAAAAAATTAGGTGGCTTCTCGATTCGCGATCTGCGCCTCTCCCCATTTTTTCAAGCCTAGCCTCGGTGAGTCGAATGTAATTTTTGAAATTCAGGTTGTGTCGTATTTCAAAATACGACATTTATTAAAATTCTCAAACTTATGTTTGTCGTATTTTAAAATCCGACAAATAATTGATATACTGCGACTAAGCTTGAGTAATTTTTATGAAACAGATAGTTCTCGCGCTCCTGGCTAATGCTGGTGGAGTAGGTAAGTCTACCATTAGCACACATATTGCCTATGAAGTAAGTAAGCGGGGTTATACAGTAGCTATGTTAGATTTAGACCCCCAACGTTCATTGGACGTTTTTTGTGGTTTGTCACCAGCCGAAGCAAATTTAACTACAGTAGAGTTATTTTCTAAGGATTTTAAAGGTGATTGGTCATTAGTACCAGTTTGGGATTCCAAAGTTGAGGTGTGTCAAGGACATCCCTTGTTGGCTGAAATAGCTAATGAATTGGTAATCAGAAAACGTGGAGAATACAGTCTAGCGGACAAACTAAATAAATATTCATTACCTCATAACTTAATTATTTTGGACTGTCCTGCAACTTTGGGTATGCTAAATGTCAATGCTTTAGCTGCTGCTACTCATGTTTTAGTTCCAGTACAGTTAGAGATGAAAGCTATTTCTGGTTCGGCAGAGTTAGTTGAATGGTGTATTTCCACAAGTGACGAGTTACAACTTGAACCACGTCCACCAATTTTAGGGTTTGTTCCCAGTATGTATAACCCAGTAGTAGCTATGCACAGGCAATACCTGGCACAGTTACCTGCAATTGCTGAGAGATTAGGGATAAAGTTATATCCACAAATTCGGAGTTCTAACGAGTTTAAAAATGCTAGTGCCTATGGATTACCATTGCACAAGTATCGTCCCAAGCATCCTGCTTGCAAAGATTTCAAGTTAATTGTTGATGATGTAATTGCATTAATTAAGGAAAAATAATGGCAAAAGGATTACCGCAGATAGGTGATAAATTTAAAGGGGCAGTACAAAAAACTGATCAAGAACAGAGAATTACGGATTTGCAAGCTGAAGTAGAAAGGTTACGTGCATCGCAATCACCAGAATTAGAGACAGAAATCGCCAAACTGCGCGAACAATTGCAAACGCAAACAGGTGAGATTGCCATTGATACGGGTTTAATTGACCCTAATCCTAACCAGCCAAGACAAACAATTACACAAGAGTCTATTCAGGCAAAAGCGAGATTACTAAAAAAACATGGGCAGATTACACCAGTAATTTTAGTGGCTCAAGATAACGGTCGTTATATGCTCTTAGACGGACAGTTACGTTGGTCAGGAGCAAAGCTATTAGGATGGGAGACTATTCGGGCATTAATCGTACCTCAGCCACAAGATTTAGACCAATCTTCGTTATTGACTTTTTTAGGTTTTGAAGATTTAAATCCACTGGATAAGGCAGAAGCTATATTTAAAGAGATCACTAAATCAACTGGTTTAGAATTTGATGAGGTTACTACAAGTCTTGCTACTGTACTTAAGCGGCTTGAACGTAATAATCAAGTCAAGGAATTAACAAAATTATTAACTGCTACTAGTGAGGAGCAAGAACAAGGTTTAGAAGTACTTGGTGTGACTGGTGAGGAGCAAGCTTTATTTTTAGTGTTCTTAGAATTTGGGTTGAATCCTGCTTCTGTTAAGTCCAATCTTTTACCAATGTTATCTTTACCAGAAGATTTAAAAAAAGCAATTCGTCATCAAGAATTGAAAGGCGCTCACGCATTGGCATTAGCAACATTGTCATCAAAAATCTTGAAAATTTCCGAACAAGAGGCAGCTAGAGAACGAATAAAAGCAACAGAGCAGGTATTAAAATATTGTTTAACTGTACCTGAGACACGCGATTTAATTAAGGGTATTAAAGCTAAGTATTTAACATCAGAACAATCAGAATCGAAAGAAGTAAAAGTAATTATTCAAAAAATCAGTAGTGGATTATCTGAGATAACTTTAGCTAATGCTAGTCGTGAACAACTTCAATCTTTACAAGTAATCTTGTCACAGAAATTAGATGAAATTGGTAAGTTAATCGAATAAAACTTTTTTATTATTTGGAGTATGGTAGTTTTTTAAATTTGTTATTAACCTGAAAAACTACATTCAATCCGTAATAAATATTTTTTTGTACTAAAGAAGATGATCTGCGTAAATTAAAACATGCCGACAGGAAATAATATCATAAGGCGCTCTATCTAAGAGAAAATTTTGAATTCATATCATTGGATGCTCTACCCGATACCCCACACCCAGGATAACATCTGTCACGAGTCGGCACGTCTAGCAAATGCAGATTCTAAACTAAACGGCAAGCATCCAGGGTTAGCAGCTGCCCACGCCTCGGCCTCTGCAACCAGCATTTCGTCCCCTGAATCGAGGTAAAATTGCATTTTGGCAATTTGTTCCAGATGCGATCGCTCACTACCTGATATAATTCGTCCCACAATCATGCAGTATTGACGCACTTTAGCCCTAGCTTTAGTTAGAGCCATTAACCGCAGCTTTGTCACTCGCTTGAGTTGTTCGATTCTTGCGTCAGTATCGGCAGTTGCATCGCGACAAGATGCGTCCAGATAGGCGTTGTTGGCATTTTGTCGTAGTGGTTCTGATGTCCTAAGCGCGGGTGTCAAATCAGCCTCAGATGCGCCCAGATAGCCGTTAAGTGCAATTTCCTGTGATGAGGAAGGAACCACAGCAGGTGTCGAAACTACGTCCAGCCCGTTATCCTCGGCGAATGATAAGTTTTGTTTATCACTTTTTGGCGACTCGCCGGAGCTGTAAGAGTATATGAAATCCTGATTAGAAGTGAGTGAATTTGATTGTAAAATATTTGTAGTAACTGAATTCTCTAATTGATTGCTGAGTTGATTTAAATCATTTTCAGGACTATTAGAATAATTTATGAATTCAACATTTTCTGCTGACTGGGTTACACCTGAATCGGACTGACAAACCGAGGTTTGTTCAACTACCTCTGCTGGCTCCAGCCCTTGGGGGGCTGTAGCAGCAGGAGGTAGACATAAAACCTTCATATAGGGGGAATGTCCGTATCTTTCCGTCTGGTAAGGGTTTTGGGCTTTTTGATTTGTTTCCGGGGTTAAGAAGTTGTCTATATGCCCGTAATTGCTTTTTTCTGCCCAAGGATCTGCTATATAACTATTGGGATGCCATAAGTATTTATGCTTGTGCAGTGTTTCAAGGCTTAGTGTTTTGTTAAACTGACGCTTGTATTCTCCACTAATCGCTTTTGACCGTTCTGTGGACTGACATGGCAGTCCTTCTCCCCACTCCAAGGCGTTAACTGCCCAACGGATGCGTCGCTGGGCTGACTGGCTACGATGATTATTTTGCGCTTGACGCCGATCAAACGGGATTACGTTGTCTTTGGGTTTTTTGGCTAGTCTACCAAAATCTCTCAGGGCTTCGGCAAATGTAGCACTAAATGTCCCCAATAGGCGTTCTGGATAACTGGCATAGGGGGTGTACCATTTGTGCCGAATTGTGCATTCTACCCAATGTCTCACTCGGGTTTCGATTTCGTGTTGGTGTCGGCAATATTGCGTGTAACCAGAGGCGTTAATTGCGGTGGAGAGGCAAAATTCGACTAATTTATCACCCTCTAAGTCTAAAAAGACGATTCCGTAGCCCACGAAGATTTGTAGGAGGGTGTTTGTTTGTCCTCGTCCCGTCCAACCTGTGGCGATGATTTCTTCCCAGTTGGCTCGCCATTCTTCTACGTTGGCGGAGGCTTTTTTATGATATCTTTCGCGGTTGTGGCGCAATCTTGCTTTTTTGCAGGCGTATTTAAGTTTTGTTAAGTCTTGGCGACGTGCTGCAAAATCGCAATGGTTGAGGAAGATGGAAACGTCGTCACTAATCGGTTGCAGGTCGTTGTTGAGCAATAAGGCACCGCTACCGGGTTGCATGGGGCAGCGGATGGCATTGTAGTTTATTATGCAATTTTCCGCCCAAGGTTTAACGTTGGGGAAGATTTCTAAATGCCCTTTGCGGATTATGAAACCTGCGTCTTTTAGGGTTTGCTCGATGGCACAGGCTAGGTTGAAGGTGGGCAGTAGGGAGGTAAAGGTTATTATCAGGTGGTAGCCACCACTAAAGCTGGATTGGATGGGGACAATATCGACTATGCCGATGTCTTCTAGGGCGCCTTTTATGCGCTTTATGGATTCATAGTTGTGGTAGTCGCCGCCAAAGTCGAGGTCTATTGTGGCGTAAAGGGTTTCGGAACCAAAGCGAACACCTACTAGCTGCTTATTATCCGCGTGCAAACTCCACAGTTGCGATGCCTGGAGGTAATAGTTGATGGTACTCCACGCTGGTTTGGAAACTATTGTGGGTACTGGGGCAACTATGGCACTAAATGGATGCCAGAAATATTTAATATATCGCTGCCCCACTGGGTCGGCTGGCAGGTGGGGTTTGATTTTGGTTTTGGAAAAATTTGTCCGATTTGATTTGGCAAAATCGTCTAAGTTTTCTGGTAGATACATAACTGGCTTTCCCTCGATGGACTGTGAATGTTCATCGGGTAGCCGCTAGTCGGCATTGAGCCTCCATGTATGTAAAAAGCTGCTGTTCGGCTTTGAAAAGCCTGATATGAGCGTTTGAGCGTTGTTGTTCGCGGTTCTTTTAGAGTAAGAAAGCACGCAGCAAATTCTCAAAATCTTGTCGCACAGGGGCTTGGGAACCTAAGCAGGATTTTACAGCTATTTGGGTTTAATGCCGAAAGAGTTGGTTAACAAGAGATTCATAGCCTAGAATGAAATCAAAATTGAATTTATTTCTTTAGGACGGGTTGGATAGCCCGCCTAGCGTACTGAGACGACTGGAAATCGTCTCGCGGTCTTTCATTCTTAGGCTATAAGTCTTTGTTAAGACCAAGCACCTAGCGGACTACCCAGCTTTTTTTTGGGAGTTGCGGCACTTCCCTGACTGGATGTTGGTTGAATAAATCCGGCAGTTTAATTTTTAAATCCATACACGCTCATTCCTTGGTAAATGCAGTCCTTACTTTGTGAGCATTTCACGTTGCCATCTACTTTGCTAAACACGCAGCATTTGGCAGGTACAAAAGCGATCGCTTATGGTGATTTGCTCGCTCGGCAGACAGTCGCGTAAATAGTATTGGCAGATTATGCCATATCTGTAAAAACTGTGCAGGAAAACTGATCTATCTTCTCCGGAAAAAAAAACCCTTCTTTAGCAAGAGTTTCAGCAACAGTTCATCCGGGGATACTAGAGTTTTTATCCGGGGATACTAGAATTTTTGTTCTAAAGCTCAAAGGTATACAGGACAAGGCTTAAAAGCCAATTTTTCCAACTTTTTTCCCTAGAACTAAATTTTCCCTAGAACTAAACTAGAACAAAAACCAGCCGCTTGAAGTTGATAGCCGACTGGTGGTCAAGACGGATTAAGTATTAATACTTAAATTTTGATATCTAAGAGGAAGCGGACATAGGCGGCTTGTTGTAGGCTGAGAGGGCGTTCGCCTCTTTCAACTAGTGAGATGAACTTTTGGGATACACCCAAAAAACTAGCTAATTTAGTCTGTGGCCACCCTTTGGCAATACGCGCTTCCCTCACTTGGCTGCCAGTCAATTTAATGTCTTCTGGCGTTGTATCCTTTGTTTTGGGCTGTAATTGTTGTACCTTTGGCTTAACTTTGGATGCTATTAGTTCAGGAATAGGATGTGGGGGTTTAATGGTAATCTTCGCATCCAGTAGTTTTTTAAAGTAGCCTCTAGGCTGTTTCTGCGTGTAGTCTGGTCTTAGCCATTCAGGGTACGTTTCTGGGTCAAACGCAATTTGCCAGCCCAGATTAAGCAAATACTTCAAAGCGTTATCCCAGCGCTGCTTTAGATCGTAGGCTCTACGGAAGTTTGATAAAGCTTTATCTATTTCTGTTTTGGACAATGCAATTTCTAAAAGCTCTTCTACTTTATATTTTCCATCAAGTCGAACCCGACTATCCAATGTCAAATATATAGCCAACCTTAATGTGAGTTCTTCGTGATAGGGGTCAATTTCTAAGACTTTCTGCGCTAAGTAGCCAAACTGATATAAAGCTTCTCGCGATTCGGCACCTGCTCGGTTTAAAAAATATTTAGTCCAAGCACCTGGTTGAACAATTATCTGAACTTCCGATGGCTCTTCTATTTTTCCAGATGTATTTACCTGACCATATGGCACAATCGTGATGTTCCACATCCGACCAACAGGGGTACTAGCATTTATACCGCCTTTTCTATTTCTACCTTCTATCCATACTGTTTTAACTAATAAACAATCCAATGCAAACGCGGTTTTTGCTATTTCTAGAAGCTTTTGATATTTGGGTAAATCAGTTCGCTTATCCCAGCCAATTTTTTCTATTAAATCACTGCCTTTTATGGAAAATAAGCTCTCCCAAGGTTTGGACTGCTCCATTGTATAGGCAGCAAATATTAAGTGTAATTTGGCACTGTTAAAGCCAAATTTATCGATAATCTGTTGGGCTTCATTCCAAGGAAGTAATGTTATATCGCCAGGGGTACTAATATAATGCTCAATATAATTTTGGGGATTACCTTTAGCTCTGTGTTGTGCAACTGCTATCCCCTCTTCATTTTTTTGCCACGACTCTTGTTTTTTAATTTGAGAGTTAATGCTTGAAAGCATAAGTGCTGCTGTAGGAATAGCTTCAAATGGGTGTGATTTAAATAATGACCTTTTTTGGCTGTCTCTATAGCCTTCAAGATTGCTACTTATTATATGAAAATAATTTTGCAGGTTATTTTCATCAATTTTATATGTTGCGGAAAATATCGAAGAGATTGTACTATATAATACTTCATTAAAGATAGCTTCAAACAAGTCGAAATTATCTAATACAGATAATGCATTGTCAGATGGAAAATATTGGCTTAATTTATCGCGTATAACTTGTTTAATATTATCTTGAATTTCCCGTAAAATAGAGGGACTAAGTTCCTTTATATCATTATAATTAGTAAGTTTCGAGTTATCTTGACTCATAATATTAGATGTGGAAGCAACCGTTATGAAATATTCTTGGGAGAAAAGCCCCATTAGACATCCATTAACTTCAAAGCACTACTATTATTTGGTCTAGCCTTAAGATACCTGTCAGTGATAGCTAGATTGCTATGACCCAAAGTATCCTTAATCAGCACTGGATTAACCCCCCGCTCTGCCGCGTGTGACCCGTGGGCATGGCGCAACCAGTGACAACTGACTTTATCACTCAAACCAGCTGCGGCTGCCACCACCTTGATAATCGGATGCAGATTCTGCCGTTCTAGATGTCCCCCCTTCTGACTAGAAAAAACAGCATCTGTAGCGCTGGCATCCCCTTTAAATTCCATCAGTTCTGTCCACAGCTTTGATTTCAGCAAAATAGTACGCGACTTGTTACCTTTACCCTCCCGCACATACACTTGCCCACTATCAGCTCTAGCTGATAAATCGCCCCAAGTTAACTGGCAAAGCTCATGCGCTCGCAAGCCTGCCTGATACAATAATTTCACAATTAACACATTGCGTCGAGCGATCGCCTGCCGTTTAGCAGTTTTAGCATTACCTACCATCGCTTCTGCCGCCCGTACCATCAGCTTAATATCTGCTTCATCCAAATAGCGTTCGTTGATTGCATCGGGTATTTCTCCCAACTTCAGTGCCATTCCGACATTGAAGGGCAAATAACCAATTTTGTGAGCAAAACTAATCAAACTTTTAGCCGCCGCCAGATAAATGCGCCTGGTGCTAACAGATTGTGTCGAAAATTGGGTGCTGTACTCCACCAAATCCTCATAGGTAATTTGGCGCAGAGGTTTTCTCAAAAACCGCAAGAAATGCTTAACGTAGCGCTGATAGGCACGCACCGATGACTCCGCCTTTCCATCCAACCACAGGGTAATCAACTTCGCCTCCGCCCGCGTTGCTGGCAGTTCCGAGATTGCCTGGCGATATTGAGAAATGTGGACAAGGGAGAGAGTCATATTTTCTACCCACTTAATAATCAGACTAAACAGCCTTTTAGTCTGGTTTTATGTTGTCTGATTTTTATTGTCACCTTTAATGTGGCATTCTAGATACAACTGTCTGATTTATTAATTTATGTAAAGTGCTGACTTACTTATATGGTTTCTTAATAACCTGTTAAATTCAAGACATATTTTACCAAAAAACTACCCCAACTACTGGGATGGTCCCAAGGGGTAGGCTACGCCAATCTCATCTGGATGAAACACCTCATTGACTACATTGACACGACTTACGTGCAGATACTTTCAAAGATTCAAGAATCCCTTTTTCAGAGATACTTTTTTCGTGCATCCGGACGATCCTCATTCTCACCATATATTTCTATCAGATAAAGATGAACAACCAACTCCGCAGGAGAAATATATACAATTGCCCGATTATGCACAAGAGAATAGGACTTTGGGATAGGGGCTGAGGGGAGCGATCGCTGCGCCAAAAAGATAACGGGAAAAGTCAGAGCAGCAATTTCGGGGCGAGCGGTCAGTTCGGCAATGTAGGGCGTAATCAGTGCGCTTTACAAGCTAGTCACAGCAAAGCTTTGATATTTTTCGGAGATGTCTAATTTCATGTATTGATAAATTTTATTGATTATATAGACAATTATTGACAAATTAAGCCAAATGTATGGTGTAACTATTATGGTTAACCGCTTTCTTCCTGACTCACCTGCAATTTTTACAATGGGTCATGAATTAAAGCATTTTTTGGTTGACCGTGACTATAAAACGTTGTGGTGTGGTGATGACAATGTAAACGACAAAATTGAAATTGGCGCTGAGGTGTTTTCTGCTGAACTGATGTTTCCGGAGAAAGACTTTGAAGATTTGTTGGTTCAAATGGAGGTCAAAAAGGGAGAATGTAATCCAGAGATTTTAGTTAGGCTCAAGCACGCAACTAAAACGACACTTTCCTACGCTGGGCTGGTTAAAAAAGCAGAATTTCTTGGGTTTGCTCCAAAAGGCTCTTTTAACAGGGTAAAGTGGCAGCAACTAGAAGACCAGATTTATGGTGTACCTATTCATAGGCAGATAAAACGCCAGCGCAAGCAGGCAAAGGAGCTAACCTGGTAATCTAGTAAAAGATTTGCTAACACTGGTTAGTGTTTTATCTAGCACTATTAATGTATGACCGACTAAACGCCTATCCGCCTTTATCGAAAAACTCATGCCCGTGTAAGTGCTGAACGAGCAAGTTAATTTTAAATATGGGGGAAAGCCTTTTAAAGGATTACATCATTTTCTGCCAGATATTTAGTAGATGGACTCCACGCCATTATCGCCCTTTACCAAGAGGAAGACAATACAGAACCAGTCCGCAGATTTATGAAAAACACTGGCTTAGTTAGCAACGATTTATTTATGCGGACATTTGAAGTAGCGTTGAAAGTAATTCCCCACATTGGTGATGAAAAGAAACGCCTGACTGAAGAAAAAGCCTTATTAGATTTGTGGTTGGCTATGGATGAAATTAAAGCCAAAGTCTCTTACAAACAGACTGAGTTACCCTTGAATAATGGACAACTGAGTTTAAACCTAGATTTTGGGGGTTAATAACTGCTTATGTTCAACTACAATCCTTTAGAGTGCCTACCTTCATCGGCAGAATTACCAGATTCAGATGATACCCCTGTGGATAACGAACTACAAATATTAATTCCCAACTTATTGTTAGCCATCTTAGCCGCTATTTGGCAAAACCGCGATGACTGGTTTTTCGGCATTAACATGGGAGTTTACTATACACCCAATAAAGGAGCCATAGTTCCTGATGGTTTCTTGAGTTTGGGTGTTGAACGTTTTGTGGGAGAAAATGGACGTTCTAGTTATGTTTTGTGGGAAGAAGAGGGTATTCCACCAATTTTAGCTTTAGAAGTTGTTTCTCAAACTTACAATGGCGAATATGAACAGAAAAAAATTGATTATGCAGAATTAGGCATTTTCTATTATGTCATTTATGCACCAACACGGCTACGTCGTAAGCGTCAACGTTTAGAAGTTTATCGCTTAATTAATGGTGAATACATTTTACAACCAGGGGATAAAATTTGGATGCCCGAAATTGGTTTAGGTATTGGACGGGAACAGGGTACTTATCAAGGACGAACAAGAGAATGGCTGTTTTGGTATGACGAAAATGGTAACAGATACCAAACCCCAGAAGAACAATTGCAAAATTTATTAGCCAGATTACAACAGCAAGGAATTGACCCAAATACACTTTAATTTTGTTGACGGTTAACAGTCATTAGTCATCAGTTAACTAATAAGGAAATAATCAAATATGAAAGTTAGAGGCATAAAACGTGGTCAAAATATTGAAATATTAGAACAACTTAATAATATTCAAGATGGGACAGAAATAATCATAGATGTAGAATTTATTACCAATCAAATTACAGAACCACAACCACCATTAACAGACGAGGAGAGACTAGCTAGACTAAATCAATTATTTGGGGCTTGGAAGAACCAACCAGAATTAACAGAAATATTTACATAAATTGACGAACAGCGCCATACTTATCAAGGTAGAACTTTAGACTCACTAGACCAATTAATAATGTTGACAGTTCACAGTTGACGGTTGACGGGGAAGAGTTAACAGTTTTTACTATGATGGCACTGTAGAAGCAAAGGTTTATCGAAAATTGCGCGAACGCATAAACGCTTTTGCCACTGTTGTTGGTAATCTTCAGCCGATTTTAGCCCAAGTCCCTACCTTTATTGAACGGGCTGTTATGAGTGCTGATCCAGAAGAAGAGGATGTTTTAATGTCTCAATTCGATTCTGTGTTAGACAGTCCACCACCTCGTTTGGCAATTGAGGAAATGGTGAGCCAGCGCGTTGCGGAGGTCACGAGCGTTGTAGCGACTGGCGAACCCGTAAGGGTAGCGATGGACTTAGACGCTGACTTAGCAGAAATTCAAAAACCAATCCCCTCTACTCCTTTTACGCCAGAAACTATTGAGCAGTTATTCACCGACTCAGCAATTTTAAAAGCCAGTGGCGTGCAGTTTGAGAGAAGTAGTGAGGGTATTTGGCAATTGAGTTATAAAGGGCAGAATTACATGGTTACTTTTTACCCTAGTGTTTTTGATGAAATGTCTTCACTACGATTAATGAATTTTGGCGACCCTTTGTTTGAAAAAATGCTACAATCCATTAACTTTTGAGCCTACAGTTTTAACATTTATATTCCTGGCGTAGTGGGGTATGGGGTGGAACTTTAACGAAAACACGGGATTATATCATCCCATAAGTTAGTATTTTTATGATTTTCAAATCTTCTCAAAACGAACCGTTAAAAGCTTCATTATCCCGTGGAATATTGATATTTTGAGCCTTACTTAAAAAGGATTTTAAAAGCAATATCTCTGCCTGACTGCCTCAACACTTGTAGATAAGCAACAGCATCATCACGTCGGCGGAATCTTTTCACAACAATATTTTCTTGATTGGGAATATCACGGACAATACACCACGGTTTTAATTGCTCAGAATAAGTCATACTCTACCCCCTTAAAAATGCTCTAAAATAACCATGCTATGTAGTTTTAAATCGCCAAATTTTACCTTAAACGAGGAGGTATACTCAAAGACAGGTCAAATTGATATTGACAATTCTAATTATGTGTGAATGAGATTGATTGGACAGATATATAGCGTTCCGACTGGAATGAAATATTGTGTACTGAGTCTAAAAACCTTGCAGGGCAAAGCTTTTGTTTTAAAAATCTTTCAGTAATCAAACCGGATTGCTATATGTAGAATAGAAATGTTATTGAGATCAAGGTGAATGAGTCAGACATAGCAATTGCCAAATTTGTTCGGGAACTTCTTCAAAATGTTCCAGCAAAAAGTCCATGAATGCCAAATGTCGTAAATCATTAGGCTGAGGATAGCGTCTAAATTTACCTTGCTTAAACCAACCTCTGACCGTAGAATCAGAACGACAGCATATTAAGGCAATTTGTTCATAACTCACATCCCATTTGGCATAAAATTCTTCTGGTTTCATACCAAATTCCCAGTGACTGTAGAGTGAAATTAGATGAATTTCTCTTGCCCCTAAAATCCGGGGGTTAGACATTGATACACCTCAAATATGTAAATATTGGAACTCATTTGTTACATCAGGTCTTTGTCAGTCACAGAGTTTATAGACACACCAATAAAACCCGCTTAGATGGGTTTTCAACTCTTGATTCACTCTAAATCTGCGCTCCTCAGATATAGTTAAAATAGTTCCGTTATTTATAATGGCTAGAATACCGATTCAGGAATAGCCAGAAATAGTGGATAGGGTAGGGATGGTGCTTCGGACAATTTCTTGTTTGGCATAGCGTTACCACTGGTATATCTATATGGTAAAATATTTATATGCTGACAATAAATTACACTTACCGAATTTATCCAAATACTGACCAATCGGCCCAAATGCTTGAATGGTTGGAAATGTCGCGCAAAGTTTACAATCGTGCTTTGCGTGAATTGAAAGATTGGATAAATTCGCGTAAATGCATGATAGATAGGTGTTCGATTGAGCGAGAATACATCATTCCCGCCGACGCTTCTTTCCCGTCTTATCATCGTCAGCAAAATGATTTGCCCAAACTTAAAGAATCTTGGATAGACCTGAAAAAAGTCCATTCTCAGGTTTTGCAAACTACGATTCGCAGGATGCATGACACTTGGGAATCTTTTCAAAAGCGCGGTTTTGGGTTTCCACGATTCAAAAAGTTTGGGCAGTTCAAATATGAGTGTGTTTCCACAGTTTCTTGACAATCCCATCAACGGATTTGAAATTACTTTGCCCAAAAATGGCAGCATTCCGATTAGCCTGAGCCGTCCAATTCCTCAAGGATTTAGCGTCAAACAGGTGAGGGTATTGTCTAAAGCTCGTGGAACACAATGGTATGTGGTTGTTTCGATTCAATCTGATGTGTCGGTTCCCGATGTTCCCGTTCATGGTAGAGCAATAGGAATTGACCTTGGATTGGAAAGATTTGTAACTGTGTCGGGAGGAATAGTTTGCAGAGGTGGGTTACGACAGGAAAATCTACCAGATCTAGCTCCTAGCTGATAATAATTTGGGTGAATTCTACCTGTTTTAGGGTGAATGTGTTTGGGTAAATTATCGGTAAGAGTACTTGTGATTTTGGATAGGTGGCGATAATCCAAAAGTGCCTGGATTACAGGATACTGTTTGGATAGAGGCACAATATCCTTTTGATTCGTAGATTGTACAGAAATGCCCATAGCCTGGAGAGCAGCTAGAACCTGCTGGGGTGAATTAGGATTGACGATATCTGTCAGTTCTGGCAGCAATGACATCTGAGAGCTAGCAATACGGAGTTGCTTAAGCTGGTTTAAAGCATCTGTTTTTTCAGCTTCTAGTTTTGCACCCAATATCTGCCATCGGGACAAGTCAAATAGCATCCCGTTAAGTTCCATTTGAGCTACAACAGGCATACACTGAAATTCCAGTTGGGCAATTTTGAGTAACTTTGCCTGCTTTAACTTGTTGAGGAGAATTGGGTAAAGGTCAAGCAATATGGCAGCATCTACGGCAGCATACTGCAATTGAGCCGATTTAAGAGGTTTACACCAATCGCTGATTTGTTGAGTTTTATCTAGTTGAAGGTGTAGTAGCTTTTTAACTATATTTTGTAAGGATGAGCTTGTTTTTAATCCTGCGGTTAGAACTTTATAAGCAAGTTGGGTATCAAAGAATTGACTCTTTGGTTGAAGTCCTGCGAGTGTGAGAAATTGCCAGTCGAACTTGGCATTATGTGCAATTTTGACAGCAGAGTTACAAAGCAGTTTTTTGAGCAGTTGGCGATCGCTTTTGGGAATAGCTGGTAAATCAATTAGCAGTACTGGATGGTTTGGTGCAGCTATTTGAATCAGTCTAATAGAATCAGTTAGAGGGTCAAATCCTGTTGTTTCACAATCTATGGCTAAAATTTCTGCCTGAAACAGAGGTTGGAGAGCATAATTAAGAGTTGAAACATTGGAAGCAAGAGTATATTCTGGAGTATAAATACTGGGATTATTTGTATTTATTAAGCCTGTATTCATAATAAATTAAATTTGAATTTCTCACCTAGAAGCGATAGCTTGTATATCTAGCAACTTCAAATTAGTTTTATACAAGGAGTTGAAAAACTATTCAAGAGAGGTAATACTATTGATATTCCTCTCTTTATATGATTAACTGACTTGACGCTTACCTGTTTTTGCAATGTTAGAATGCTGAATTTTCTCTTGAGCAGATGTAAAAGCAGTAGGAGCTAATTCTCTAATAATGGGTGTGACAATTTCTGGTGCCAGTTCTAAACGATGCTTAATCTGTGATTGCAACCAGGCTAAAGGAACACTTTTACTGTTGACTTTTTGTTTGATAATTAAGTCAGGATTGGATTTTGAAGCTTTTTTTATGGCAGTAGCAATTTTTCTGGCTGTCCGTAAATCAATTTTGTCTACATCAATGCTAACAAAGTTGTCTGGTTGAGGTTCTGGTTTTGATGTAATACGGTTAGTTGATTGATTTGGATTTTCCAAATTGAGAGATTTCTTAATATCAATAGATTCAAGGTGTGATTGTTCAGATGTTGTGTTGTTGGTATGGTATTCGATGTTGAGTGTAAATTTTTGCCACAGATGGACTATTCCCGCAACAAAATCAACGACCATTACAATGGTATATAAGGCTGTAATTCCAATGATGAGATGATTTAAAAATTCTTGAGTTTCTTGAGTATTCATGATGACTAACTTGAAAAATTATGTTCATAATTAAAGAAGCGATCGCTTCCATTTAACAGAAAAATCCTCAGATGAAAATTTGAATAAACTGAGGATTTATGTAAAATTTAGAACAAGCTAATTTGCACAGTTGAATTTGATGAAGGTTTAGGAGTTGGAGTGCTTTGGGTTGAGTCTAAATTAGGCTTGGCATTGACATTACGCTTACCCCATCTCTCTTGTGCTGCGTGTTTAACTATGCTGCGTCGAATTGACCTGCACTCGATAGTTGAATTCATTTTTTACTTGATTAAAATGAATGATGCGATTATTGCTGGCATTGCTCGTATCACCATCACCTATAAATTCATAAAAACTCTTGCAACCCTTTGGTAATTTATCGTATTTGGTTAAAACTTCATTACCTACCCAAAGATAAAGGTCAGCGTAGTCCCTATGTAAAGGTGCTTCGTAAGTTGCAGGCATCATATAGGTAAGAACTTCTGTGGCTGTGCTGGAAACACCAACCTGATCTTGTTCGTATTCAGTGAAGATAAGTTCCAATCGATCCTGAATACAAGCAAACTTCAGCCATTGGGGAATCGTATCACTCCAAGGACTGCGATGAATTACTAATGGCCCTGCAAGGTAGCGAACATGGTGTAGGGAAAATTCAGCTATTTCCTTCATACTTGCTAATAATTCTTTTGGTGTATTTAAACTTGCCAGAATTTGCAGCATTTTTAAGGTGTTGTCTGGCAGTTTGGTACTATTACCATTACTGACTTCTGCCATTATTTCAGGTGAAATTAAATTCATTTGCTCCATTTTTCATCTCGATATGAGCGCATCACCAAAAATAGCCAATCGGCTAAAAAATTAATGTCCAATAGGTGAATGCTGATACTAGATAAATATTTTTATGCTGGCATTGCTACAGCTTTTTTAGGTAATGTCAATGAATAACGAACCCACAATTAACCAAAATCTGGATACTGACGACAGTAGTAATTATCAGTCTGGCAGTGGCTATCAATCTTTATGTTACGGTGTTAAGCAATCAAGGTCTGGAGATAGTAATAATCCCTGGCAAGCAGACCAATTTAGGGATGGTTATCAAGAGAATATTTTTGAAATCAATCTTGGGGATACACCTTACACTGAATCGGCTGCTAATCCCAATCCTCAATTACCAGGATATGGCTCAGGCTCAGGTTACAAGTCTAAGAAAAGTCAACAGTCAGCAGAAGAGGAGCTAGAGTTATAAGTCATATTTTCACTCTCTTCCTATACCCCATAAGCAACAATTAATTGGGTTTTTGGCATTGCTGATCAGTGGGATGATTTTTGTCGGGCTTACGCCCCGCTTCTCTACGAGACGCTCCGCGTAGCTTGCTTAAGAGCAGGGGTACGCTAACACGCAGAGACGCTCCAGGCGCAGAGAGTAAGAGTTTGAGAGATTAAATTTTTAATTTTCATTCCTTCATTCAGCAACGCCGGGGTTTTATTCAATGAAAAACTCCACCCACAAGGGGATGGAGTTTTTGGGCATGGGGAATGGGGCACTGATGGGGAAGAGTTACCAATGCCCAATGCCCAATGCCCCAAGTCGGCGGGGCGCGCACCCTTCGCACCCACAAGGGGATGGAGTTTCCCGCCGACTTTCATAAATTACTTTGCTTGTTGGGGTATAGTTGCTGTCATTTTTAAACCTGAAATTATGAAGATACCAAAAGCATGGATATCTCTTCTGGTTGTCATTGCTTGTATTATTTATAGTATCGCTGCACAAGCTACAGTCAACACATTTGATGGCAATTTACCGACTCGAATTGTAGAAGTTGCAAATCCTCAGTCTCGACTACCTGCTACTAAAGTTTTGCTCCCAGACTGGAGCCGCATTTCTCTGGGACAGCTACCAGGTATCAGTCAATCTGGTGCAATTGATGGCAGTCCCTACAGTCAAACACTAGGTTATGACCTGAGTCGCACTTGGAATGTGGGTATGACTCCTGACCAATATTTGAAGTTAGGAGATATCAGTGAAGCATTACAGGCAGAGGAGTTTTCTTTGCAGGCGATCCAGGCGATCGCTTTACGCACAGTACCAGAGGCAAATACAGGCATTAACAGTATAGATTTAAACAAAATTGCCTTGAGTAAATTTCCCCTGATTGGGAAGCAGACATTGAGGCATTTAGCTCAGGTTGTTCCAGACTTAGATAACACACAAGTAAACAATATTACACCTGTTGCCACTTTACTAAAATCTCACTTAATTGCCGCATCTAATTTAACACTAGCTCAGGTACTAACACAGTATGAAGTTGGGCAAATGAAGTTGGGAGAAATCGACTTGTCAAAGTTTTCTATTTCTTCAATTCCTAACTTAGATGCAGTACAGTTACAACAATTTACAGGCTGGATGAATAGCAATGTTTCGGATATTCCTGGTTTGGGACAAGTACCTTTAGGGTCAATGCCTAATCCCATCACTAAAATTGGTAGCTTGGTAATGCGGATTGATGTAGTTTATGGGTCAGCAGAAAACCGCCGTAACAATACGATTTCTGGTTCAGATGTGCAAGGGTTTTCTGTGCCTTGTACCCAAAAAGACTGCGCTTACTTAGAACTGGATGATTTGGAAAATGCAGGTGGTAGGGAGTTCCGCGATCGCAGTAAGTTGGAAGGTAAGCAGTGGATTTCCGGTAAATACCAAGAAGTCGAGGGCGGGCGGGGCATCCTGTTTTGAAGGCACTGCTGGTGTAGGATGTTCAACAGCTTGTTCCATGAGTTTCTGGATGCGTTTGTCATCCCGCTTGGGACTGTAGTTTACACCTCGATGCTTTTGTAAACCAGGAAAGGTATATGCTTTACCCAGATGCGTACCACTAAAAGCTACACCATCAAGTTGGTAACTAATGCCTTTGACAATGCCTGTGCGAGTATAAACAACGCGGATATTAATACGAAGTTGTTGCTCTCGCTCTATTAACTCTGGCATAGTGGGATGGTCGTGGGTTGCTTGGTCGATCGCTCGCTGAAGTTTGACCCTAACGCTTTCCTCTCCAGTTCTGGCAATGTGCCTACGTTCGCCAGTAGTTGGACTGTGCTTATCTTTTTCCCAACTTGGTTGCACCGATTGTAAATTGTATTCCTGCTCCAACTTACGAATTACCACTTCACTTCTGCGATCGTCCCAGCTATCAGAAACTGTAGTGCCATCTAATTGAATGCGACTGGCAGCAATATGTATGTGTTCATGAGTCCGGTCAGTATGCCGCACTACAACATATTGGTTCATATTAAAACCCATTGCTTGCAGATACTTCTGGGCTATTTCATCCCAAGTATCATCATTTAAACTCTCTTTGTGGGCCAAACTGAGAGAAGCGTGATAAACAGCCCTGTTCACCTTCGGGTTTAATCTTCGAGATATACCAAATTCAGCTGCTAATTCGCGTGGGTTTGTTCCTTCCATATTCCCACCGATTTGTCTTGCCCCATCTTTGCCAAAGAGGTAGTTTAGCAGTCCCCGGAAACTTTTACCTTTGATGTGCTTGCCAATCATCCTTCATCTTGTAAATCAGTGATTAAATCAATTTCAGCAATCTCTCGGCGCACCTGTTTCACCAAATCTCTTACCTGTGACAACAATGCTCTATCTACGACCACAGGTTCTCCCATGAGTACTGAAGTATTGATTGCTTTAGCTATTTGGTTGAGGTTGTTGCCTATTTTCCCTAACTCCCAGTAAGTTTGGCCTGCTACTTTGGTGACACGCCTGGGCAATCTATTTTTCAGAGTCTTGGCACGAAACAACTCACTCATAGTGAGATTATTTTCATCTGCCATTAGCTGTGCTTTCTCGTATTCTGCCAAAGTCAGTCTAATGTCTATCCTGTGTGAGCGTTTCTGTCGCATTATTGATGCATTAGTCAAGATTCTGTTTTAAGTTTGACGACTGCACTATCATTTGTCATTGACCAAGCGGTTACTTACGATTCTGGTTCAATACCAAGATGCGATCACGCAATTAAAAAGCTAATTTGCCCAAACCTTGCAGAAATTTATTTTCCAGGCTGAACTCCCAGAGAGAATTTTCGTATCATCTTCCCCTCTGTCACGGTGGTTGACCTACTTAGGTAGGGGAACCGTGAAAGGAGGGCAAGTTTGTTGCCGCACCTTGGGGTGCGTTTTTTCTCCCCAGAAAAAATGTCCGGACAGCAACATAGCTTGCTACTCACCAAAGGTTTTTTTGGGCTGCTCGAATCAACTGCTGGATGAATATGTGATGGATCTCTGAGGGATTTGTATTGGATCTCTCATGACATAATCTTTGTCAATAGTAAATCATTGTTGCTAATAAAAATGATACTTACAATACGTATGTCAGACAAATGGATCTGTATTGGATCAACATTGTCACTGCAATGGATCTGCAATGGCTCGTTCGTGGATCTGGCATGGATCTGTGATGGCACACTTTTTTAAATCGAATTTCTTAGCAGAAAAGTAACGACTTCATTAACAGCAGCAAAAAAAAATAACCAATTGGCTAAAATTTGGCTCCAACAAAATGGTCAGTAGAGTGATGTTCACAGCCAATATTTGCATTTAAGTTAAAAGCAGCTTTTATGGATAATCACAACCACAGTCAATGTCAAATCTGATAGTCAGTTTTGACCCTGGTGCTTCCTTGACCAAGATTGTTTACGAACTAGCAACTGAAGGCAAACCACATTTGATGACAATGGAACCAGAGATGCTGAAGTTGCCTCAAAGTTCGATTGACGCTTATATGTCGAGTCGCAAGGGTCTGGAATCTCCTAAACCAGCAGATGAAGCCTGGGTGTCAAGTCCTGCGGATGGTGATACACAATGTACGGTAGTTGGATTCCTGGCACGGCAGTTTTCAGCATCTGCCAGACTCGATAAGCTCAAGTACGAAACCTCAATTCACAAAGCCCTAGCAGTAATCGGTGCGATCGCTCAACACAACAAATTGCCTAACAGGTTTTCACTATCACTGACCTCACTACTGCCCTATAGTGAATATCAAAATCGCCAAGCATTTGAGCAACAGTTGCAGTCTGCACTCAAGGATTTTAGGTTTCGGGGTCAAAGGTTGCGGGTGAAGCTGGAGCGATTCGAGTGCTTACCCGAAGGTGCGGGATTGGCAATGATTCGCCAACGCCAGAATGGTAAAGAATGGTTCAACGCCCAAACGATCGCAGTGCTAATGTTCGGGCATCGCAACACCAGCCTTCTATTATTTGAACGGGGCAAGATGACGGCAGGTTACACCAATGGGTTGGGCTTTCACCAAATGGTAAAGCGAGTAATTGAGCGCACATCTGGGCAGGATGCCACTGTTTTGACCTCTGCCATCTATGCAGCTGGTTCAGATATCACGACTGATAACCAAGCAATTCGTACTCTGGTCAAAAGTAGAGAACCTAAAAACATTGATTATGAATTGCAGATGATTGTTAATGCCATTGCTACTGCTAAAGCTGAGTATTGGTCTAGGCTTTACGATTGGCTGGAATCAACTTTACCTGCGGTGAACGAGGTGATTTTGAGTGGTGGCGCAGCATTGTACTTAGAGCAAGAGTTACAAGACTGTTTTCAAGAAATTTCAACTTATTGGGGTGCTGACTTACAGCAGCAGCTACAAGAAGTATTCAAGGATAAAAGTAATGATTATTATCGTAGTTTCCGAGAGCAGGAAGCTTTGTCATTTAGGTTGATTGATGCGTTTGGTTTGTTTATGCGGTTTAGAGCGCAAATGGAGAAGGTAGCATGACTACAAATAAAAAACAATCCAAAAATCATGATACTAATAGACAGCGCAAAATTTTTAGATTTTCTTACTATCCTTACTCAAATACAGTAGACGGCCAGTTAATTGCATATTTACAACAGGGAGATGAAGCGCGTTCTAGCAAAGAGATGGTATTGCAGGCATTACGAATGTGCTGGTTGCCTTTAGCATACAAAGCACAAGCAGATGCAGGTGTAGATATTAGTGATCAAGAACTACGTCGGGTAGGGTTGATTTGTTGTCATGCCCTGGAACAACATTTGGCTTATTTGCGGATGGAACTAGGATTACCACATAAATCAAGTGATGTTTTGTCTATGCCTATAAGCACTATGACCAATCCTCAAACACTTGCTACTATGTTCGGTCTAGATGCAGGTAATTCCAGTCACAGTAATCCTGATGATAGTAATAACAATAACAATAGTAGCAGCAAGTCAAAACACAAAATAGATTCTGATTCCTTCATTCCTGGTGAGGGGTCTTTCTATGATGATACAGACAATATGTTTGAAAATATTTAAGTATTTATTAATGCACATTTAGTCAAATTGCAAAGGGGATTTCAGATGGCAGCAATTCACTTCATTGATGGCGAAAAAGGTGGAGTTGGCAAGTCTTTATTTGCACGGGTTATGGTGCAATACTGCATTGACAATAAACTCCCTTATGAGTTGGTAGAAGCAGACCAAAGTAATCCAGATGTGGGTGCATTTTACCCAGATAATCATAAAATAGCAGTTTTTAGCGAATCAGAACGTAAAGCTTATGATGCTGATGAAATTTTTAATTTAGCACTAACAACTTCTGTCATTGTCAATTTACCTGCTCAAGTATACCCAGCAGTAACTGATTGGATTGAGCGTAATCAAATCCTAGAAATAACTGGGAAAAATAAGGTCAAAATATATAAGTGGTTTGTTTGTAGTGGTGGATATGACAGTGTTCAATTATTTATTCAATCTCTCGAACGATTTGAAAACAAGATTAAACATATATTTGTACGCAATTGTGGTTTATGCGATGACTGGAAACACGTAGATGGACGTAAGGATTTACAGGAATTAATCAAAGCTTATAAAGTAGCTGTCATCAATTTTCCCAAGTTCAGCTATCGAGAAAGAGATATCCTTGATGCCAATCAGATAAATTTTTCTGCGGCTAGAGATTATGGAGAGTTAGGCGTATTGGGTAAGCAGCGATTACACAATTTTCTCAAAAAAGCTTCTGAGGAAATTGAGAAAGCTAAAATTTGGAACCTTCCAGCAGCTTCAATTACTTCCCCAACAGAAAAAGTTGATGATGCTAATGTCAACGGCAAGGTTGCTACCAAGAAGTAATCTAATTCAGGAGTGGTGTACATGGATAGCGGGGGGTTTAGCCTGTGCAATTAATTTTACTTTTTTACTCAGCACTCAGCACTGTTTTGGTGACATCTCCCATCATCAATTCGGATTCCTATACCAAATGAGCGTGGGGGACGAGGGCGTGAATTAGCTAAAAGCAAATACAAATATGAGTAATTCTCACACTGAAGAACTCGATTTAGACGATGAGTTTTTGGATTCAGTAGCTGCTAGAGGCAAAGGACTGAGCCAAATTCCTTACCCAACTTTACTAGATTTAGCCATTCGAGGTAAAGATGATTCATTTAAAGCTAGGGTTTGGGAAATTGTAGTCCAAACTGGGCTTGACCCTGATGACCCAGCTTTTCTGATGATGATTGCTACTGGCAGGTTACAAGTGCTATTGGAAGACAATCCCAAAGAAATGGAAGCAATGTTTGACCTGTGGCAAACGCAGCTTTATGACCATCTCCAGACATATGAAAAGGCAGCAGTAAAAGGTCAGCAAAAAGCGATCGCTCAGGCTGTGACAGGATTAATTAGGCGTACTGAATTTGAGCGTGCTATTCATTCAGTTCCCTCTTTAATTGCTGCGGGAATACTGCTATTAATTGCAGCTGGAGTAGGCGGACTGGTAAGTGTAGGTGGAATGTCTTGGTATCAATCCAGTCATCTAAATCCTGCTGGGCCACGCCAACTCACTCAAGCCCAAGCCAATGCTTTGGAATGGGCAACCAGTAATGAAGGTAAGTTTGCTCACAACCTAATGCAATGGAATCAAGATTTGCTGAGTCGCGATCAAAACGGTCAACTTGTTTGTGCTAAGGATGTCAAGCGTTTGGGGGTAACACTGGAAATTGGAGCAAGTAGCAGAAAAGCCTCATCCGGGTTCTGCACGTTATGGACATCACCTAGCAATCAGCGCCAGTTTGTATCTAAACCACGCCTACCTTGAAAACCATAGTTTTTTGGAATTCGAGTAAAGCTCAGAACTCAAGCCACGACAGAATAATACACTCTCCTTAAAAACTCCAGGTTTCAAAATGTACGGGGTTTAAGTTAAAAAATTAGTTGTCAATTTCTCAATCGTAGAAGAGGATTCAGCAGATGTTTACCTGCAAAGTTAACTGGCTTTGGCTGCTGGTAATAGGAGGTATAGTTACAGCTTGTACCCCTACTACTGTAAATGTCAGTGGCAAGGATGAGAAGAATACGACTCAAGCTCAAGCTCCAACTGTGCCTGATTATCCGCCGATGTATGACGTGGATGTTAAAGTTTGTGGCAATATCATTGCCCCGCTAAAAGATGGAAAACGTTGTGTAAATCAACAATTACGTTTGTGGGGCCCAGTAGGAGAGGCAAAATTAGTTCCTGCTGGTATTTCTCTGCCATCAGTTTCTAGCGTAGAGCATAAATTAGCGATCGCCTCGAAAGGCTGTTATCCTGTTTATTCACAACCTGACCAGCAGCAGTTTTATTGGGCTGATTCCATTATTCAAATCAACAGGGGAGGAACTGCACCCACAGTCGAAGTCAAGCCAACTCAACTTTCAAATCAGCAGATTTATGAGTTGATGACTAGTAAACTTTCCAGTCGGACAATTACAACATTTGGCGGGGTGGGGTGCGAAGCTGCATCTTCTGTAAAATAAAGCTTTTACGGTTGAGGGTGGGTGGGCAAAAAAGTTACCCCACATTTTAGTGGAGCTACTGTGAGAACCAGCAGGTAATTATGAAGCTTCAGCCCATCTAGCTGTACGTTGTTGTTTATGAGCTTTGCGCCGCTCCCGTACTACATCCAAATCTTTCAGTCCATACAGACGTTTGGCGTATGCTAGTAGTTCATTGATGGGAGTTTCGCTATAGTCCTGGCGGTGCGATTCGTTGGCTATAAACCAAGCCCTGTAAGGGTTAGGGAGGATTAGCCGCTTAGTGGACATACAAATTAACGGTAACTGTTAACTATGAAATGAACACTTTGATAACTGAATAACAATGTGGGAGCATAACCCACCCTCTAAGTGCTGGAGTGAAAGCATAGCCCTTACTGTAGCGACTAGCCATCAATCGGTAAAGCGGGGATAAAAGGCGGAATCAAGGACAGCCTAAATCCAGTAAACGCCAAGCAAAATACCCAGGAGTAAAAGCCCCAGCTTAAAGACACGTCCGAATCATCGTGACTATAAAGTAGCGCAATCAGGATGAATCGCTACACCAAAATGGTAAAGGATATGGGATTGGCAATTTGCTAGTTGACCAATAAGCACCCCCAAAAAAACCCGGTGAATAGTGTCACTCTAAAGGTATGTAGCATTGTTATTCGGAACGAAGTAACCCGTTATTTGCTCTCAGATGGTCGAATATCTGAGTAGGTGCTAACCGGATGCAGTAACGAGGTGAGATTGAGTAAGAAGCGAAAGCTTAATTGTAATGATTAAGATATGCTGACGTACTCACGATGATTTGAAAGGTTTGGTCTGATTAGGAAGTAATCGAAATGTCTAATACGAGTTTAAAGACTACGGCGGAATGGAACACAATACCCTGGCATAGCCTAGAACGTAAAGTGTACAAGCTTCAGAAAAGAATATACCAAGCTTCTCAACGTGGTGATACTAAGGCAGTTCGCAAACTCCAAAAAACTTTGATGAGGTCTTGGTCTGGAAAATCCCTTGCAGTAAGAAAAGTTACCCAAGATAACCAGGGAAAGAAGACAGCAGGTGTAGACGGTGTAAAATCCCTAACACCAAAAGCCAGATTAACCCTAGTTAGCAATCTAAAACTTAATCGCAAGGTTAAGGCAACAAGACGGGTATGGATTCCTAAACTTGGAAGCTCCGAAAAGCGTCCTCTAGGAATCCCCACAATGCAAGATAGAGCAACTCAAGCGCTTGTCAAGCTAGCGTTAGAACCAGAATGGGAGGCAAAGTTTGAGCCTAACAGTTATGGTTTCAGACCTGGACGCAGCGCCCATGATGCAATCGAAGCAATATTTAACAGCATCAAAACAACCGCCAAGTGGGTGATAGATGCCGACATTTCAAAATGCTTCGATAAAATAAACCACGAAAAACTGCTAACCAAAATCAACACATTCCCAACCATGAGGAGGTTAATTAAAGCATGGTTAAAAGCAGGAGTATTAGATAATGGTAGCCATCATGAAACAAATGAGGGAACACCACAAGGCGGTGTAATATCACCATTACTTGCTAACATCGCGTTACACGGGATGGAGAAAGTAATTAAAGATTACGCAGCCACATTAACAGGGCATAAGAAAAATAATCAACAAGCATTTTCCTTAATAAGATATGCCGATGATTTTGTAATCATTGCACCTGATAGATTGAATATGTTAGTCCTCAGAAATAGAATCGAAAAGTGGTTAGCAAATATTGGACTAGAATTAAACCCTAATAAAACCCGATTAGTACATACACTAATGGGGAAGAAATATGGAGAAGAACACCCAGCCGGGTTTGACTTCCTAAGCTTCAATGTGAAGCAATACAAAGTCAGTAAAAACAACTCCGGTAAATCATCAAATGGAAAAAGGTTAGGGTTTAAAACACTCATCAAACCCAGCGATAAAGCAATAAATAAACACTACGAGGAAGTAGCCAGAATTATCGACACCCACAAAAATGCCCCTCAAGAAGCATTAATAAGTAAACTCAACCCCGTAATTAGGGGATGGGTAAACTATTACTCAACAGTTGTGAGTAAAGAAATATTCGCTGAACTAAAGAATCTAGTATTTAGAAAGCTAAAACGATGGGCTGAACGTCGCCACCCCAAAAAATCAGGGGCATGGGTATCCAAGAAATATTGGCACACTATAGATGGCGACAACTGGGTATTTTCGGTAACTAAAGAACGGAAAGTCACAATGAGGCTATTCAAACACTCACAAAGAGATATTGTGAGACACATAAAAGTAAAAGGTGACGCTTCCCCGTTCGATGGAAACTTAAAATATTGGAGTTCAAGAAAAGGTGAGAATCCCCTAGTACCCAAGAGAGTAGCAACACTACTCAAAAAGCAAAAAGGGAAATGCGCTCATTGCGGATTGTACTTTAGAGAAGACGATTTAATTGAGATTGACCATACTATCCCTAAGTTACAAGGCGGAAAGGATAGATATGATAATCTTCAAGCCTTACATAGGCATTGTCACGACGTTAAAACTACCACTGACAACTCTTATAATCGACTTAAGAGTGATACAGAAATATATGTGATTTGGTAGCGAGAAGTACCCATGATAAGGGTCAAACCATTGAGGAGCCGGATGAGGTGAAAGTCTCACGTCCGGTTTTGAAGACCAACGGGTCTAGTGATAGACTCGTTGAGTTTAATAAAGTGAATGTTATGTTCGTTCCAATCAAATTCTAGCTGATTAAAACGTGCTTGAGCAGCAAGTTCTCTGCCTGATTCCTCACGTAAAACTTCCAGTACCATTAATCGCACTTTATCCTGATAACCTATTACTTGATCCAACGCTTTTGTTTGTTGCTGATTACGAGTCATTTGAGTCATTTGATTATCCTTTGATTAACGAATTACTACATTTCACCTAAATAGCATCGACAGATGCCTTCTGAGTTAGAGTTCACTTTTAACTCTCTTGAATTCAGCAGCAATCGCTGCCTTCAATTCTGTTTTTTGGATGCGGGTGGGCGGGAAATAAAAATGCCCCGAATTAGATAATTCAGGGCATTGTAATTAATCGTCAATTTCTATATCTTCGTCATCTTCATCTTGTTCAAAATCGTCATTTATCAAGTCATCAGAGTTGCTACTTAAACCATTGAGTCCGTCCATGCGTTTAGACCGAGCAGCTTTATGAGAAGCACGTCTATCTCGAATTTCATCAAGATTATTCAAGCCGTAGAGTTTGCGGGCATAATTCACCAGTTCTTTTAATGGTGTATTTACATAGTCCTTACGGAACTGGGAATTGTGTTTGTCCCAATCAAACTCTTGTCCGTTAAATCTGGCTGCTGCTGCTAATTCTCTTCCTGATTCTTCCCGCAATACTTCAATTACCATCAGGTGTACTTTTTCCTGATAAGTCATTACTCGTTCTAAAGCAGGAATATGCCTTTCAATTTTGCGTGATGCTTTAGCAGTTTTGCGAACGTTAGCGTTAACCATGAGAATTACTCCTTGATATTTAGTATTTTTCTCATAGAAACAGCATCGAAAGATGCAATTCGCTCCAATTTCAATTCTTTATTCAGCAAAAAAATAACCTGTATTGTTTGAGGCAATACATGGTTATTTTGGGTTATTATTCTGTTAATTACTGAGAATAAGTCGGAGTTATTTACTCGTCTTCATCTTCTTCATCTAATTCGTCATCTTCATCTAAATCTTCGTCGAGTTCATCTTCAATATCCTCCTCATCTTCATCCAGGTCTTCGTCCAGTTCGTCATCTAAATCGTCAAGTTCTTCCTCTTCTTGTTCTTGGAAAGAATTACGACGTTCCAGAGATGCGCGGTTGAATTCCACTAAATCTGCTATTGCTTGCTCTGGGTCAGTGCTGATAGTGTCGTACAGCATACTCATGAAAATTGCCACTACTTCTGGTGCATATTTCAGTGCATCTGGTTGTCCAAACAATTTAGTAAATAATTTGGTATTCCATTTTTGCCAATCAAACTTTTTGTTACCACCTTTCTTTTTGACTTGGGCTGCAATATCAAGTCCGAGTTTTTCACGGGCTGCATGACCGATTTTAGTTGAAACACGCGAATCGCGTAGTTGTAATTTAACGCCGTATTCCTTGAAGATTAGGTTCCGCAATTCCTTCAACAAGAAGATTGCCTCTTCTTGTGGTGAAGCATTTGCTACCTTTGATTTAGTTGTTGCAGATGCACCATTAGTTTTGGCAGATGTTTTAGGATTAGCTCCGTTGCGATTGTTATTGGTTCTAGCTCTAGCGATTCCTTCGGAGCGCTTTGCATACGCCATTTTACAGCTTCCTTTATTGAAGTAAATTTTTCACTTCCTTGCCGCAATCGCGGCTTTCACATCCATTTCCAGACAATTTCCAATTTCAAACCTATTTTTTTAGATGAACCGGAATTTTATTTGATTTCTTCTGTTTCCTATGGATGAGAGGAAATAAGAGATAGTTAACTATTCCTAGAGCGGCCAGTCCAGTAGAAGTAGTTGACAAGATGTATAGTTTTTGCAGAGGCGAATTTATAGGAGAATACTGTTGTAAGGAAAGCCAATTAGCTAACAGATGATAGCTATCGCACAGTCTTGAGACTCTCGACACTTGAACTAAACATATCTGTAAATATCGACATCACCGTGCGTGAGCGAATCTTAATATTCGTACTTACTCCCATCCCCGACTGTAACGATATATTCCTTCCTGAAACCAACAACTGCTGAGTTTCAAGTTCCACCTTTGCAGGGAACCTGTAAAATGGATAAATCTGGTCTGGTGGTAGTGCATCCGAACCAATCCACACGAGTTTACCCTTAATATCGCCAAATTCACTAAACGGGAACGAATCGATACGCACATCAACCGTCATCCCCTCTTTCACAAACCCGATATCCTTGTTGGTGATGTAGACTTTGGCTACAAGTTTGTCACTGGGAACCACTTTCAAGATGGGTTCGCTTGATGTGACAACAAACCCCGGTGTGTGTGCTTTTAATTCAAAAATTGTACCATTAGCAGGCGCTTTTATTTCCTGATATTTCAGGTTCATTTTGGCTTGACTAATTTGACTATCCGTCTCGGCTATTTTTTTATTATTTTCGACTATCCCTTTAGTAAATTGCGAGTCAATTTCAGCAATCTTCTTATTATTTTCTGCTATAGTATTAAGCCAATCCCTACGTGAGACAGCTACAGTCGAATGCAACTTAGCAATTCCTTCTGCTATAGAAGCTCTTAAACGTGCTTTTTCTTGCGTAAGTTGGTCAATTTCACTTTGGGCATTTCTTACTTCCTCTTGTTGTTTGAAGTATTGAATTTTGGAAATACCCCCATCTTTCATTAAAGGGGTAATATTATCCAATATACCCTGATTCATCTTTAAGGTATCTTTGGTACTGACAAGTTTAATATCGGTTTGCTGAAATTGTCGTTTTAATTGGTCGATTTGTGAAGTTGCAGCTGCTACTCGTGCAGACAATTCCACTTGATTGGACGAAACACGTTCTCGTTGTTCTAACGTTAATTTACTAGCACTGCTACTACCATCTAGCTGGGTACGGTATACCTGATTTTCTGCTATTAGTGTAGCCCGACTTCTAGTTAAATCAAGTATCTCAGTTGGAATTTTTAATTTTGTGACATCAACAGAAGTGCTACCTTTTAATTCAGACTGATAAAACTGGTTTTCTTGAACTAACGAAGCACGAATTTTCTGCAAGGATTGCATCTGTGCAATGCTCGTTGTATTATCAAGTGTAAGCAAGGGTTCTCCAAGATGAACTTGCTTGCCATCAATAACAAATATTTGTTTAACTACCCCACCCACAGGTGCTTGTACATCTAGTGTTGCACCACTAGCTTCCAATTTACCAGTAGCAGATACGGCTTCTTCAATTAAGGCTAAATTTGCCCAAATTACAGTACCAGTAGTTACTGCCATCAAACTCCACAGGATTGCTCTTGACCATTTTCTTGGTTGTTTTAATATTACTGGTTGGTCAAATTTAGGAATGTAACGTGGTGCAGTATTGGGTGGTTTGGGTTGAATCTCGGATGCTGGGGTTGATAGTTGTTCTAATTGTTGGATGGAAACCAACGAGGGTATTGACGAATGTGCGTTACCATTACCACTAGTATTATTCTTGTTAGTATCATTACCATTGTGTGAAGATTTCCCGTTTCCATTTGTACCGTTACCATTATCAGTATTCATAATTAGTTTGTATTGAGTTTGAGCGAGCTTACAGCACTTCCGGCTATTATGAGGTACAGTAGCAGCAACTAGCAAACCAGTTTCTTAAATGTTGAGGATTTATTAAGTCGAGTGCAACTGAGATTAGTTTATCAACCATTTGTGTTGTAGTTGGAGCAAAACTGCGTAAGAAATATTTGAGTTGTGACCACCATAACTCAATTGGATTAAAATCAGGAGAATATGAGGATAAACTTAGAACTGAGGCACCGACAGCTTCAATCATTGGCACAATTGAACCTCGTTTATGCGCGGATAAATTATCCATAACTACCACTGCTCCAGGCCATAACTGTGGCACTAAAAACTTCTCAAGAAATACTTCAAATGCGTTGCCATCCATTGAATCATTCATTGTCATTAATGCAACTACCTTATTAATACTAATGGCTCCAATTACTGTAACCTTTGAACCTCGGTAGAAGGGGTTTGCTGAGTAAGCTCTTGTTCCCATTTGTGAACGGGCATGAGTCCTTGTTAAGCCAAGTAGGATACCAGTTTCGTCCAGAAATACTAAATTTTCTGGCTCTATATTTTTGACCTGCTCCCAATAATCTAATCTTAAATTCAGGACTCTTTCTGTTCCTGCTTGGGTACTCCGCGTTGTTTTTTTTTACGATTTAATCCTAATTTATGTAATGCAGAACACATTGCACTTTGACCTACCCAATTACCAGTTTTATCTGCAAATAATTCACACAACTCTATCAATGTTGCATCTGGATATGCTTCAACTAATTCTCTTAAATCTATGTCCGCATTTGTCAGATGACTAAATTGTGGTTTTCCTTGCGGCTTGGGTTGTAAATTTCCATCAAGTTTTTGTTGTTTTACAAGCTTTTGCACTAAACTCTTTGAGACGGAAAATATATTAGCTACTTTCCTGATTGAAATGTTTTTCTGAACATGTGCTGCAACTATTTTTTCTCGAAGATCGACAGAGTATGACTTCATTTAAAAGTATTTATATTTTAATCTAGTGTACCTCATTACAGATGGAAGTGCTGTAACGTGGTTAGTAGTTATAAATAAAATGAATGAACTTGGTGGGAGGTGATTAACTTTTTTAGTTGGGTGATTAGTCGTTAATTATTGGTTATTGGTTTTTATTGGTACTTCGTTTAGTTGTACATTATTGTTTATTTATTGGTTGTTAATTATTGGTTGTTATTGGTTTTTATTGGTACTTCGTTTAGTTGTACATTATTGTTTATTGGTTGGTTGTTAATTTAGTTATTGGTTGTTGATAGTTATTTGTCGGTTTTGGTATGACGGTACTTGGTTATTGTTTGTCGGAGTAGAACTAATCATAATTTGGTTAATTATTAGTTATTGATTATTGGTTGTTGGTTGTTATTAAAAGAAGCTCAAGATGCGTGAAATCAACCGTTTGTCTCACCCAGAAGATGCCTCTTGCTGTTGGTAGAGACAGTAGTACAATCCCCTCATCCCCATCAATTCAGCATGAGTCCCTTGTTCCGTTACTTTCCCAGCACTCATCATCAGAATCACATCAGCATTTTGAATTGTTGGCAATCTATGCGTGATAAACAATACTGTCCTTCCACGGAATGCTGCTGCCAGATTCAAACAAACTTGCCTTTCTGTGGCATAATCTAAAGCACTGGTAGCTTCATCTAGAATCAAAAGTGGTGGATTTTGCAATACAGTCCGTGCGATCGCTATCCTTTGTCTTTGTCCCCCAGATAATGCTGAACCCCTTTCCCCAACTTTAGTTTCATAACCATTGGGCAGATTCATGATAAAATCGTGAGCGCAAGCAATATGAGCTGCTTCAACAATCTCTTCTGGTGTAGCATCCGGGCAAGTTAGAGCAATATTTTCTTGTACAGTGGTATCGAACAAGAGAGTATCTTGCAGTACCATACCAATTTGTTGACGCAGGGAATATAATTCGACTTTGCTAATGTCGTACCCGTCAATTAAGATGCGTCCTGCGTCAAGTTCGTATAGTCTGGGTAATAATTTAGTTAGGGTACTCTTACCAGCACCACTTTGTCCCACAACTCCCACAAACGTACCTTTAGGGATGTCAAGATGAACGTTATTAAGTTGGGGGTTGGGAGATTTACCAAAGCTGAAGGTAACGTTATCATATTTGACTGTTCCGTTAATAGCTGGCATTGGTATATTATTACGACCAGCAATTTCGCTTTCTTGGGGAGTATCCAGAATATCTGCAAGACGTTCTAAAGATAAAGCCGTTTCTTGGAAGTTCTGCCACAGTTGAATTAATCGCAGTAGGGGACTGGTAACGTAACCTGCTATAATCCTGAAAGCGATTAATTGTCCTAATGTGATTTCTTGTTTCAATACTAGATATGCACCAACCCACAATAAAAGTAAACTCGATAGTTTGTTGAGGAAGTTGCTTATTGAACTAGCTGTGTTGGAAGTGAGTACGTTCTCAAAGCTTGCACTAATATATTTACCGTAGCGTGTTTGCCATTGCCATCGGGAATTAAGTTCGATATTTTGTGCTTTGACTGTTTGTATTCCAGAAACTACTTCTACCAGATATGATTGAGTTTCAGCATTTCTTTCAGCTTTGGTTCTAGTTTGATTGCGAATAATTGGGGCAAATATAAATGTAAGTAGCGCAAATAATGGTATAGTTGCCAGTGCTACAATTGTTAATAGCCAACTGTAGAAGACCATCACCGCGATGTAGATAACCGAAAAGATGGCATCTAGCACTACAGTTAAGGCAGTACCTGTAAGGAAAGAGCGAATATTTTCAAGTTCGTTTATCCGACTTGAGATTTCACCGACAGGACGCTTTTCAAAGTAGCGTAGTGGTAATCTGAGTAGGTGGTCGATTACTTCTGAGCCTAAACTTAAATCAATCCGGTTGGTGGTATCGACAAACAAGTTGGTACGCAACCAAGTAATAACACCCTCGATGATAGCCATTACAATTAACAGGCTACCCAACACGTTAAGGGTATTGATGCCATTTTGAATAATGACTTTATCAATAATTACTTGAGTAATGAGGGGATTAGCTAACCCTAATAGTTGTACAAATAATGAAGCGATAAATACTTCAATTAAAACTGTCTTATGTTTCTTGATAGCTGGGAGAAACCAAGATAATCCAAACCGCTTTTTGGGTGTTTCTTTAGTGGGTTGCAGAAGTAAGACTTGTCCGGATTCTCCCCAAGCTTCAACAAAATCGGCTGGCTTTTTACGGGTAATTCCCTGTTCGGGGATAGCAAAAACTAGTTCTTGTTCTGTGGCAAAGTAAATAATTGCAAAACTATCCAGCCAAGGTAGTAAAATAGGAGTTGGTAGCTTGGATATAGCGAAGGAAGGAATGTTGACTAGTTGCGACTTTAAACCCATCAACTCAGCAACACCACCGCAGAGTTCTATGGAGATTTTACCAGTGCGCTGGTAGTTGTTAACTAATGCTCGCTTCAATACATCACGTTTCCACGGCATTCCCCAGAGTTGACTGAGCATTTGGAAGCACGCTAAACTAGCATCTACTGGTCCTCGTCCGTGAACGTAGGGATATTTGACTTGTTGTGCGTTGTTGCTTTCGGATGGTGCTTCTGGTTTTAGGGGTGCAAATGGGACGTTTTCCCAAGGATTTGCTTGAATCGAAATATCGGATTCGGTTGTGGTTACTGATTGGGAAAATGATAATGTAGGGTTGGATAAGCCAATGAGACGAATTCCCTTTCCCGTTGCTTGAATATTACCCGCATCGGTTGGGTTGATGGCATTTCCCACCTGGTAATTATCACAAGTGCTGCTAACTAACCATAGCAGATTCGGATCTAGTTGTTGAAGTGGCGTTTTACCTGGTGGTAAGTTGAGTACAGTTGCGTGGTGAAGAGATGCTAGAGCTAAAGATTTTAAATTATCTACAACTTTACCCCGACGTTCTAATTCTGCACCCAATAGGTCGTATATTTCAATTAAACTGCATTTGTTGCAAAATGCATTTTTCAGGATTGGTTCAAATTCAAGCAGTGCGAGAAAATCTGCTGCTTTAAGTGTAAGACAGATTGACTCGGTGGATGCGATCGCTGTTTCACTCAATACTCCACGTACAATGGAAGCAGCACCGATAATCGCTCCTGGTTCTAGTAATTCCAATGTTTCTGGAGCATCTGCACTTCTTGAATATCCCAGCAATCTTGCTTTGCCTTGAAAGAGAATGTTAACTCTTGCTGGTAGGGTTTCTCGTGCCAGAATTGCTTGTCCCATTCTATAACGCAATGGTTCGAGTTTTGCGGCGATGCGCTCGATTGAAGTGGGGTCAAGTCTGTCAAAGGGTGGAATCAAAGCTAGGAACTCTACAATGGTGGTAGTGCTTTCTATCATTGCGTTACTAAAACTGGAGTAGATGCACTTGGGAGTAGGGAATTGTCGTTGGTGTTAAGTGAAATTGGTGATCTTTGTAGTTGTTCTGCTAACCATTGTTCAAATAAGTGATTTCGCAACATGGTGCGTGTAGTATCATCTAACTGTGCCGCAACTAATTTTTCAAACCGTATAATTACGTACCAATTCTCCAGCTTGATGGGTGTCCACAATTGCCCTGGTTGGGAGATGGAGAGTTTTTGTGCTATGTCTGGATGGGGTTGCGATATGGGAACGGGTCCGAGCAATCCTCCTGTTTGTGCTTCTTGTCCAAGGGAATATTCAAGAGCACAGTCAGCAAAGCTTTGTTCTCCTGCTTTGATGCGGAAGTATAGTTCTTGTGCTATTTCTGCGTCTTGGATGCGGAGGAGGGAGTAGACGACTTTATCGAGTTGGGGTTTGTATTGGAGGAAGAGTGATTCTAGTTTGTTTCCCCAATTTGCTATTTTAAATTTTTCTACTCGCAGTTCCCTTGTTGCGATCGCTTCAAATTGTACCTCTGTGATACACTGTTGTTGTAATGCTGCTTTTATGGCTGATTGTGTAGTAAGCTTGTTCTGTTGACAGAATTGCTCTATAGAGTTGGCTTTCTCTTGGGGAGTTAATTCGATAGGGGCAATGGCTTTATTAACGATTAATTCGCGTTGAAACTGTGACAATAGTTGATACTCTGCCAACAGGTGTGGTAACTCTGTGGCTGATATTGTTTGGTTGCCAAGTTGGATGTGTGCCATAGCAATAAACTTCGGTAGAAGACAGCAGCCTGAAATGTGCGAGTGTTGCTTTAAATACAAACTCACTGTTTAAGGATTGCTTAATATAATGAATACGGCAACCTTGAGGATACTTAAAAACAGTGCTATTTCTCAAAAGTGCGCTACGTGGGAATACGGTAGCACAGTGATGGTGACTCAAAACATGAGTTTTTGAGAAATGCAGGACTGTCCGTCAGCTTGAAAAGCTATGTGTACTTCGACTCAATTTTACATCTGTAAATATTTCTACTAATAATCTGTCACACGTCTGTATTATAAAATCACCTTCAATAGTGGTGTCACACACGTTTACAGTAACCGGACAGTGACCAGACAGTTAATAAAATGACCAGACAATATTAGTGTAGAAAACGCGCTGTATGACCAGACATGTTTGATAAAAACACTCATCAGTGCGTCGGAATGCCCGGACGATTTCTCGTACCAATTTTTCTTTCTAATTAGTTGTCTGGCTTTATTAATTTGACATGTCAAAATAGTATTTCGACCGACAGATAATTAAAGAAGTAAAATTTTTTTACCAAAAAACATATATATAAATTTTGGATAAAAATTTTCTAGCAGTAGAGTCTCTGTCGTCCGGTGTCTGGTTGAAGAGTCTTGTGATATGAATAATAGTGTACAGCAGACAGTTAATTATATTTGAATAACAAATTCCCATAAATATTAACATGTATGGCGAACTGTCTAGCGGACAGTGGTAATAAAACACTCCTCAAGATATTAAATATTAACCAGACAGTTGTAATTGTATACCAAACTCTTTTACCCGACACATAAGGTGTAAATAGCTTTTTGGGCTGTTTGTGTACTACAAAAGCTGTGGGATTTGTGATGATGGGTTGAGGTACGAAACTCATCCTACGTGTAACGAACTGCAAATATCCGGAGATAAAACTGCAAACAAGGCGATTTTAAAACCACATTAACTGCAAATAAGAGGGGTCTCAAAACCACATTATCTGCAAATAAAACCACATTAGCTGCAACCAAACCACATTAACTGCAAACAAACCATATTCGCTGCAAATAAGTACTGATTTACCGCAAATAGCCTGAAATTCATAGCCATAGCTATTTTGAGCTTTTTGGTTATAATTATCCTGAAAGTGTCTAAATTAAAGATTTTTTGACCGTCCCACACTGTAAAAGTTTTTTTGTTTTAAGAGTGTTTGCCTGTTTAAGAAACAAGTTAGCGTGGCCGGAACGAAAAAAACCTTATTTATAATTTAATTGAACGGATATTGTCTAAATTAAACCACATTAACCGGGCATAAGTGTTTGGTAAATTGGTTCGTATTTTCTGGACAGTTTTGATGTGAAAAATTAAAAATTGACGACTGGTAAGGGTTTTAGGCTATTTGCACCTAATGTGGTTCAGAATGCAGATAATGTGGTTTTGAGACCCCCTCTATTTGCAGTTAATGTGGTTTCTGTTAGCGGCTTGTTTGCAGTTTGAAGCGTTTATGTTTGCAGTTTCTTACACCTAACAAAAGTATCTAATACCTGACGTGCTTCAATTTCCCCTGGTGTAGTTGGGTCATCTGCAATCACCCAATCCCCAACCTGAATATCTTCAATATTCTTAATCCCCTCAGTCGTCAGAATTTCTGTACCAGCAACAAAACAGTTACCCGTCTTTGTAACTGTTTTTCCGGTAGATTGCAGGACATTATCTGCACCTTCAACACCACCTTTAATCGCTTTATTAGCAGCAAAGAACTTCTTGACACCAAATAATGACCCAGCAAAAGGCACATAAGCCAGCAAGTTCCAAGCATCAGAGCGTTCAAACTTACCGTTATCTTGGTAGCTTTGGTAAAGGTTATAAGTAGCTACAAAATTGATGCGATTCTACTAATCTAATTTGCAGATAATACGATGAAATAAGAATATTTGTTGATAAAAAATAATAGCAATGTTGGGTTCTGGCACTACAATATATTTGTTAAATATTGAGGTTTTCCTGCGCTTTCACCAACAAAAGAATCGATGCGATTCTACTACTCACACGCCTAGTTTTGTGATTCGTATTCTTCACAAATTCTTACAGCAGCTTCGAGATATCGATCTAATAGACGACGATCAGATATATCAGGCAATACTAATTCAACAGCCGCAGTGGTTTCCATTATTCCACCATGCTTTTCTCCTTCTTTAAAAGCTGCGATAGAACCCCACAATCGAGCTATGGCAGTTTGAATTTCTTCCCTCTCAGGCAGATACCATATTTCTCCACTAATCTCAAGACACTGTGAAGGAGTTAAAACATTTTGCTCTTCCATTGCTTGCTGAATATATTTATTAAGCTGAGAGAGTTTGTCCGATTTAATCTCGGATGAATATATTTGTATACATTCTATTGCCCATTGGATTGCCAAACTATAATGATATTTTTGTAATTTGTTTGCAATTGGATAAGCCCAAAGTATCTTTTTTTCCGTTATAGTTTGTTTTACATTTTCTATTAATTGTTTCATGATTGTAAATATGCTTACTACTCTAGTAATGTATATACTGGTGGCTCCCCTATCACTGGTTCTGTAACCCTCCATTCTCCAGTAATTCTAGCTCCATCTGTATTAGAAGGAATCCACGCTGTAACACCTGGTCTACCACCTGGATCGACACGTAAAGCTTCTTCTGGAACATCAATTTCAGTAACAAAATCAAGAAAGTATTGTCCCATTCGTTTACTAGTGGGTGGCACATTCCTGCTTATATGTCGGTATAGTGTTGGGGGGTCTAGAAGATTCTCTCGTGTAACGTATGTACCTTCAGGGCGATTTAAATTGACCCTACTATTTGTAGTAGTGTAAACACAAACATTATGAACTAGAATCCCTAGTTCAGATACAAAATAAGTATGAAATCCCTCTACATTAAAATTATAAACCTCAAACTGACCTGCTCTCTTCTCAATCCGATCAACATCAATAACCCTGCCATCTTCCGTCTGCAACAAACTACCAACTTCTAAATTTTTCGCTTCGACCCATCCCTTATCTGCCACCCAGAAAGGATGTTCCCCTGTAGTAGAAATCACCTCTCCATCAACATACAAGTCAACCAGCGCCGAAGTTTTCCGCACAAACGTATCTGTTACCTGCCGTGCTTCAATATCCCCTGGTGTAGTTGGGTCATCAGCAATCACCCAATCGCCAATCTTAATATCCTCAATATTCTTTATACCCTCGGTAGTAAGAATTTCTGTACCTGCGATAAAGCAATTACCAGCTTCTGTAGCTGTTTTTCCGGTAGATTGCAGGACATTATCTGCACCTTCAACACCTTCTTTAATTGCTTTATTGGCAGCAAAGAACTTTTTGACCCCTAATAATGACCCAGCAAAAGGTACATAAGCCAACAAGTTCCAAACATCTTTTCGTTCAAACTTCCCGTTATCTTGATAACTCTGGTAAAGGTTATAAGTAGCTTTACCTGCGCCATATACGTCAAGCCCAGTATTCACCGCCGCCACCCACCTCAAGGGACCGATCGCAGTTTTTGCCCAAGTAGCAGCCTGCATTCCTGTCAAGAATGAAACCCCAATGCCCGTAACATTACCAACGTTGTACAACATGGCATGTTTCGGTGAAATCTTCTGACCAGTGGTTGCCTCATACACATCGGTTAAGAAACCACCCGATACACCACTAGCAAAACCCGCTCCCCATTCACCAAACATCCCTAGAATTTCTTCACCACTCGCACCAGTTGCCGCAGCACCTGTGATGTAACCAGCCCCTGCACCGATACCACCAAACGTTGCCATAATCCCTACTATGGTCAAAGCTGCCGATACATCTTGCAAGGTAAAATAGCCAGTTGGGTCGGTATACCTTACCGGATTAGCATGAGCATACTGATAATCATGCTGGCTGTAGGGGTCATTTAAAGTACCTGCATAAGCATCCTTTGAGATAAATCTACCCAAACTTGGGTCATAATACCTAGCTCGCAGATAATCCAACCCAGTTGAACTATCCCTTTGTTCTCCTGCAAACTGGAAGGAATTACCAAAAGTCCCATCACTATTCAACAACACCCCAAAGGCATCGTAGGTGTAGCGGTCAGTTATCAAACCAACATTATCAGTAATTACCCTAGTAGAACCCAGTCCATCGGTGTGGTAGAATCCTTCCTTGCCATCACGACGCGACCTAACCAATCCCACACCCTGAGTATAATCAGCCGTAATTTGTCCGTTGGTGCCATACTCCATCAGCACTTCGGGTAAATCCCAAATTGGTGCCGTTAAGTAATTGGTTCTAACACCATCCGCAATTGTTGCTACCCGACTACCAAAAGCATCGTAAATATACTGTTGTTGAGATGTACCACTATTGACCCCAATTAGGCGATTTTCCCCGTCATTAATCCAATCGTAGTTAATTGTCTGGCTAGTTATGATGTTACATTTGAATTAGATTGCTCGTTTTTTAAGTGTTATGGCTCATCCCATAAGAGTTTAGTTAGTTTTTATATTGCTCCTTAACTCGACTTTATCCATTTTTTAGCATAACTCAAGTTTTATGGAAGTTATTTTGGGTAATATTACAAAGCTAGAAGTTGATGCAATCGTAAATGCTGCAAATACAAGTCTACTTGGAGGTAGTGGAGTAGATGGAGCGATACACAGAGCAGCTGGATCAGAGCTTGTTGATGAATGTAGGTCACTTAGAGGATGCAAGATTGGCGATGCCAAGCTCACCAAAGGATATCGCTTACCTGCAAGTTTTATCATTCATACGGTGGGGCCAGTATGGCGAGGAGGTAATAATAAAGAACCCGAACTTCTAGCTCAGTGTTACTACAAGTGTATGCAAATTGCCGCAGATAAAGAATTTAATACTTTGGCATTCCCTTGTATTAGTACTGGCATTTATAAATATCCTAAGATTCTAGCAGCTGAAGTTGCAGTGAAAATATGCGAGGAACAATTACAAAAGAATGGTCGCCCTCAAAGAGTAATTTTTTGCTGCTATGATCAAGAAAATTATGAAATTTATACAAAAATTTTATCTGAAAGGATATATTATATATCTTAACTTTTGCCTAAAAGTAGGCTTTTATTGCCTGACATGAAATTCGGGCGGATAATGTAGCCGAAATTGTTGCGGCTGGACGTGCTCGATGGAAAGTGCAAAACATCCTATTTTTTTTGAATTTAGAATTGCTACTGCAATAGAGTTTGCCAAATACTTGACTTCAAGGAACTTCGTCTTAGTTATCCTTTCGTAAGTATTTATTTTCTGTGAATGATATGCATCTTCTTAGAGATAAAAAAGTTATAGTTATTGCTGTCTTAACCTATTGAAGAATTTTTCAAAAGCCTCACTAAGTTTCATATTTACATCAATCATTAAGTATTCATCAAACACCATGTTCTCTGAAAGAACATCAATAATTTCTAAATGAGATTCTCCAGATTCCCACAAAGTTATTCGAGCAATATAATCATCAGAATCTAAATCCAAGCGTATACTTGGTTCATTAATATCAGATGGAGATTTTATCACCTCTGCTTTGTAGCCCATTTTCTCAATGTCCTGATATTTCTCCTGAATCCAACGTTCAAAGTGAGATAGCATAATTCTAAATAAACTCCTTAAGGTAACTTTGTTGCTCTATGGGTTATATCTGTTGCGGCAGGCATTTCAGGACTTGGGAAACCTTTTTTAGCTGCAAGTCTTCCATCTAGACTATTGGGACCCTTGATGCTTGCCCATCCTTCGTTTGTTTGTCTTATGGCAGATGCAGGTACATCAAACTCCACGTATAAAGCACCAGGCTTTGCTTGACTCATGAATGCTTCAGGATTGCTAGGAAATGCAACATGTGTGGTACCGGTGTAACTCTCTTGGACTATACCAGTCTGCTGCATTTTTGCAAGCTCATCAGGACTCATCCAACGACCTACCTTTACCGTACCTGGATCACAATCAGCATTATGAACAAGAATCCCCAAATCCGAGACAAAGTAAGTGTGCCAGCCTTCAACCTTAAAGTTATAAACCTCAAACTGTCCGGAGCGCTTCTCAACCCTATCAACATCAATAACCCTTCCATCTTCAGTCTGCAACAAACTTCCAACATGGAGATCCTTCGCTTCCACCCATCCCTTATCAGGTGTCCAGAAAGGATGCTCACCCGTAGTAGAAATAACCTCCCCATCAACATACAAGTCAACCAGCGCAGTAGTTTCCCTAACAAAAGTATCTAATACCTGACGTGCTTCAATTTCCCCTGGAGTAGTTGGGTCATCTGCAATCACCCAATCCCCAACCTTAATATCCTCAATATTCTTTATACCCTCGGTAGTAAGAATTTCTGTACCTGCGACAAAGCAATTCCCGATTTGAGTTACTGTATTTTTAGTTGCCAGCAAACCATCAGTAGACTCAGCACTACCCTTAATCGCTTTATTAGCAGCAAAGAACTTCTTGACACCAAATAATGACCCAGCAAAAGGCACATAAGCCAACAGGTTCCAAGCATCTTCTCGTTCAAACTTCCCGTTATCTTGGTAGCTCTGGTAAAGACTATAAGTAGCCTTAGCCGCATCATAAACATCAAGAGCATCCTGTGCTTTAGCCACCCATCTCAACGGACCAATAGAAGTCTTAGCCCAAGTAGCAGCCTGCATTCCTGTCAAGAATGAAACCCCAATCCCAGTAACATTACCAGCGTTGTACAGCATGGCATGTTTGGGTTCAATCTTCTGACCAGTAGTTGCCTCATACACATCGGTTAAGAAACCACCCGATACACCACTAGCAAAACCCGCACCCCATTCACCAAACATACCCAGAATTTCTTCACCACTCGCACCAGTTGCCGCAGCACCAGCTATATATCCAGCCCCTGCACCTACACCTCCAAACGTTGCCATAATCCCTACTATGGTCAAAGCTGCCGATACATCTTGCAAGGTAAAATAGCCAGTTGGGTCGGTATACCTTACCGGATTAGCATGAGCATACTGATAATCATGCTGGCTGTAGGGGTCATTTAAAGTACCTGCATAAGCATCCTTCGAGATAAATCTACCTAAGTTCGGATCGTAATACCTAGCTCGCAGATAATCCAACCCAGTTGAACTATCCCGTTGTTCTCCTGCAAACTGGAAGGAATTACCAAAAGTACCAGTAGTATTGAGCAACACCCCAAAGGCATCATAAGTGTAGCGGTCAGTTATCAAGCCTACGGTATCCGTAATTACCCTAGTTGAACCCAGCCCATCGGTGTGGTAGAATCCTTCCTTGCCATCACGAATGGACCTAACCAATCCCACACCCTGAGTATAATCAGCCGTAACTTGTCCGCTAGCGCCATACTCCATCAACACTTCCGGCAAATCCCAAATTGGCGCCGACAGGTAGTTAGTTCTTACACCATCGCTAATGCTAGCAACTCTGTTACCAAAAGCATCGTAAATATACCGTTGTTGAGATGTACCTGATGTAGAGGAACTAGTTATCCCAATTAAGCGGTTCTCCCCGTCATTAATCCAGTCGTAGGTAACAGTTTGAGTGCCATCCGACCGACGCTTGAGCGAACCGTTATTATCGTAGGTAAAGTTTGTTACCTTCGTCCCTTGGGTTGTATCCTTAAGACGGTTGTTGCGGTCATACGTGTAGCTAGTTAACCCTGAAAGCGTATCGGTTTTGCTTAAGCGATTGCCAACTTTGTCATAAGAGTAGCCAATTGTTCGGTTCCCCACCGCTGCATCGGTAATCTTTTCTTCGGTTAGCCGATAGAGTGAATCGTAGGTATAATCAACAGTGCGACCTGAATATTCTTCTACCCGCTTGCGATTGCCTACTGCATCGAGGGTGTATTTAAAGTCGGAGAATATTGTACCAGTGAAATTTTTCGTTGTTACCTGCGTTAAGCGATCGCGTGTATCATATTGCCGCGATTCAACAGAACCATTGGCAAACTTCGTTTGGGTGAGATTCCCTAATTTGTCGTAATCGTAATCTGCTAGAGTGCGATCGCCATCTTTAACGGTATCCAAGCGATTTAGCTTGTCGTAACCGTAAGTTGTTGTTCCGGCTTGGGTCGTTAGTGATGTAATATTGTTTAACAAGTCATAGCCATAGCCGACGGTTTTCAAATCCGGCATGGTGATTGTTTTTAAGCGATCGCGCTGGTCGTAGGAATATTGCGTTACACCGCGTCCATCATTCACCGTCAATAAAAGCGATGTAACTGGGTCGTAGGTGTAGGAAACCGTCGCGATTCTAGAGTCTGTAAAGGTTTTGCGGTCTAAGCGACCGTATTTGTCGTAGGTGTAGTTAATTGTGTCACTATTAAAATCTTTTTCGCTAACAACTTGCCCAAATTTATCGTAGATGGTTTGATTGCGCTGTCCCATCGGCAGAATCGTTGCCCTTGGACGATAAAAGGCATCGTATTCAAACTTGGTGACGTTTTGGTTAGCGTCCTTAATCTCAGTCAGCCGAGCTAAATTGTCGTAAGTATATTTTGTCTTTGCCTGATTTGCTTGCTCAACTTCGGTGAGTTGGCTGAGGTTGTTGTAAGTATATTTGGTGGTATTTAAATTTTCATCCGTGACGCTATGAAGACGGCTGAACTGGTCGTAAGCCATCGACATTTTGTCGCCCGACGCGAAGGTAGTTTCGACCTGACGCGCATACTCATCATACTTGTAGCGAGTAGAATGACTGAGTGCATCGGTAACTTTAATTAAGTTGCGTCTCTGGTCGTATTCAAACTCTGTGCGATCGTTCAGGGCATTAATAACTGCTTTGACCTGGCTATAAGCGTCATATTCGTAAGTTGTGGTTTGGTTGAGTTCGTTTATCTCGGTTTTAACTCGTCCCAGTTGGTCGTAGGTCAGCTTATACCGGGATTTATCAAAGAAAATCGCTTCAGATATCCGTGCTTTATCATCATAGACATATTGCGTTTTGCGCTGACGGGGGTCAGTTACCGATTCAATTTGTCCACCAAAGTTGTAGGTGTAGGTGGTCTCATTACTGAGAATATCCTTCGAGCGAATCAGTTGACCGATGTCGTTGTAGAAATACTCCTCTCGATTGCCGAAAATATCCGTTTGAGCTTTAATTCGACTTGCGGCTGAATATTCAGCCGAAACTCTTGGGTTATCATCCCAATTCAAGGGCGTTAAGTCTGGTATAATTGTTTGTACTCTTCGACCCAATTCATCGTAGACATAGCGGGTTTCTAACCCTGTTGGCGATATTTCGGCAATCAGGTTATTGGCTTGGTCGTACTTCTTGATGACCTTGGGGTTGTCGAATAAGTCGTTTGGTGTAGTATCTGGTTGGGTGATTTCATCGATGCGAGTGACGACGGAACCAGGTGTAGTTGAATTATTGCTATTTTGCTGCGAGGTTCCTTGTAAGTCGTAGCGGTAGGATGTAACATTCCCAAATACATCCGTCATCGACTTGACGCGTCCCAGTGCATCGTAAGTCATTGATTGACTGTTGCCTTGGGAGGTTCTGCTAGCAATTGTCCGACCATTGTCGTCGTAGTCGTACTCCATCGCTAATGTGTAGCTAGTACCGTTGAGGTTAAAGCTAGTTGTGGCGTTATCGATTCTGCCATTGGAGTCATAATCGGCTTTAACCTCGTTTCCTCGGCTGTCAACCATGCGGTTGGGATTGCCAAAACGGTCGTAGTCGTACTCCGTGACTTGACCATCAGGTGCGGTCATTAAGCGCAGTTGACCGCGTTCTGAGTAGGTGTAAGTTGTTTTTAGACCATCCGCATCAACGCTTTCAATCAAATTCCCACGGCGATCGTATTTGGCGGTAGTTGTTAGACCCGTTGGTGAGACTATTGTTGTTGCACGACCGCGATCGTCATAGCTCATGCGGGTGACGTTACCGTTTTCGTCTTCGATTGTCAGTAGGTTACGTTTGTTGTCGTAGGTGTACTTGTTGGTAACACCATCTGCATCAGTTTCACTTAGCAGGTTATTGTCATCATCATAGGTACGGGTAATAGCGCCGCTTTTTGCATCAATTTCAGTCAGAATGTTACCGCGAGAGTCGTAGTGGAATAACTTAAAACATGAGTTTTTAAGAAGTGCATTCAGTTCGGAAGCTTGAAAGGCTAAGTGTACTTTGACTTTTACCTGCTGGATTCATAGGGAGGTTCGTTTGTTCTTATCGAATTGGAATTTATAAATACATTTTTCTTGCAAAGGACATTCCCCACAGTGAGGGTTCCTAGCCGTACAGACTGCCGCGCCAAAATCAAGCAGCGTCAGATTCCACTTCCCGACTTCTGTATCGGGAGCAACTTTTTCTGCTGCCTTCCAGAGCATTTTGCAACGTGACTTCACCCGATTTCCCTGCAATCCGAAGAATCTTTCCAATATGCGAGCAACGTTAGTATCCAGTACTGCTAGAGACTGTCCGAAAGCATTAGTACAGATTGAACGCGCCGTGTACTTACCAACTCCTGGCAAAGCGAGTAATTGGGTTTCCGTGTCGGGGATTTTGCCTTGATATTGTTCGACGATGATTCCCACGCATTGGCATAGGCGTTGCGTGCGGAAGAAAAGACCTAGAGGTTGCAATATATTTGCAACTTCTTCTAATTGCGCTATCCCAAGAGCGTTTAGGGTAGGGTATCGAGAGATAAAAGCCTCAAAAATTGGAGATGCTCTAGAAGCTTCGGTCTTTTGCAGTAAAAATTCGGCGATAAAGATTGCATACGGTTCTGTTGTCCGCCGCCAAGGAAAATCCCGCAAGTACTGAAAAGCCCAAGCCCTAAGTTTGCAACGAAACCACTCTATCTTGCCTTCTTCAACATTGTCCACGATGTTCTCCTCGACTATCAATAACGGTTTCTGATACATTTTTTAACACTATTTCATAGTTATTGCTAATAATTTGGCATAACAAGTACTGAAGAACCATAATATTGTTTACCCAGGACTATAAGACTGAGCTATGCTCATCTCTATTCAAAAATCTTTGGTTGACTATTTCCCGAAAAGTGTTTAAGTCATGTTGCCAATTATCTAACAGTTGATACAAATGTTGTTGCTGTTCTAGGGATGTGTCTTCGTTAATTTCATAGGGGAAATTACCAGAAAATAACACACCAGACTGAGGTGTGTTGTTGGGTTGTCGCAATTGAACATCATCGATTTTTAAGTTAAATTCACCCCGTTCGAGTGTATAAGCTAAATTGAGTGTAGCCTTGACTGGTTTATTGCTCAACTCATGCCAATTTCTAGGAGACAATAACTTAGTAACAATGTAATGATTAATTTCTGTTTCTCCGTCATTGTCAAAAGTAAAAAAACAACTAGGGTTAATTTCTATGCTCTGGTAATTAATATTAGGTAGGGCTGCAATATACTTATGGACTAGTGTTAGTATTTGCAAATTATTTGGTGCTTTGGGTTCTATAGTTTGTGAGAAGATTACTTTATTTAAGTTAACTGAAATAATTATGTCGTTGGTAAATTCAACTTCAGTCATCTGAGAATTTATGACAGGAGTTTTTACTAGCTTCCAATCTGATGGAATAACGCCACTAGATTGAAGAAAATCCAGGGATGGAATAGTAAGATTATGATTATTAGCGATGAGAACGGTAGCAATTTCTTCAAATTCTAGTTTCGGTATCATAAATGAATGCTAAGTATGTAAAATAATAAAAGCTTAACTCGCTACTATAATTTTTGAAAATATTTTAATTTTCAGTTTAGTTCACATCAATTAAACTTCTCCCACTATTTGAAGTGCGTAATGATTCTAGGGAATTATATTTCAGATGATCAACCTCTTTTAATAGTTGTAAATCCTCATTTTCTTTTGATATTTCTCGTTTAGCTAATAAATGATTGCTAATAGCCTCTAGTCTCTCTTTTTTATCTCTATACTGGTTTGCATTGAAAGACTTATCTCTTGCACGAATAAATAGCTCAATAGTGTTAAATCTAGCACCTTTAACAACTTGAACAATAAATTTCATCGAAGTCGGATTTAGATAAGCGTGCAAAATAGCATGGATTGCAAAAAGAGCCTCTTGAGCTTCAAGAAGATAGTAAGAATCAAAAAAATCATCTGAGTCTGGGCAGACATTTTCACGAACACAGTCTTCAGCTAATTGAAGAATTTGGATTTCATCTGCTGATTTTCTTTGTAAGGCTTGCCAAATAGCATCTAGTGCCTTTCTAGGTACAGATGGATCACCCCAATTCTCCATTTGCGAAAAAGCATTGTAATTAGGAAGCATCCTTTCACATATAGAAGCTGCGAAAGCTACTCTGTGAAAGGGAGGAAGTTGCTTAAGCTCCTGTTCTAGAGAATCTATATCAAAAAAATACAAGTTCATTTATCCTTTCACTTCCTTTACTATTTACTTGGTTTATCTGGTTTCAATTTACTACCCCTTCTAATATTATTCGCTTGCATATCTACCCAACAAGAGGAACAAATACCATTAGGATGACTTACTCCAATTGCTTCAAAAGCTTCTCCAGTAGCATTTTGCCGTCTGATTAAACGTCTTTCGGCGTGGTTATCTGGGCTTGCATAGCTATTTCTAGATTCTTCATATACAATATACCCATCTTCTGTAAGCAAAGTTTCTTGGTAGTCTGTAAATTCTCCAAAAGAGTTAGCTACAACTTTTGCTCCCGAACCTTGGAGTCGCCCTACAGCAATTGTTCTCTGTTTTTGAGCTATGGGATCATAAATTTTTTGAGCGATATTTTTAGCCTCTTGATCCAATATGCGATCTTCTGGATCGATTCCTGGATCGAGATTTATGGAATAAATGTAGTTTTCCAGAAATTCACTGAGACTCAAAGGATAAGTTGGAAAAGTCTCAGTATTACTGACTTGAGGTTGAGGACCATCACCAAAGCCCCCAGAGCCTCCAAGCCTGCCTAAAATCCCATATACTAACGTTTTTTCAGGTTTACGAGCAGTATTATCAGAAACATCAGGTCTCGGACCGTCATTAAAGCCCTTAAGGGGTTCTGGAATATAAGAGCCAAGCTGGATACCCAATTCGAGCGCACGAACTGCTATCCCGACTTTAATGATCGCATCTACAATTGGTATGCCCCAACTTGCGTCGGAAGACATTCCTAATATGGCACTGAGACCGGACGGGTCGATTAAATTGACTGGATTGCCGTTTCCATAAAGATACTTATGCAGTGTTAATGGTTCAGATAGACGACCTTCATAAATATCTCGTCTCGTAAACCTACCAGTGTTAGCATCGTAATAACGCTGCCTTAAGTAGTATTGGTCTAAATCCTTATCGTACTGCTCCCCAGTAAACAGGTAGTTATTGTCTGTACTGCCACTGCTACCAATTAACTTGCCAAATGCATCATAAGTATAGGTATCAGTAACTCTTCCTTGTCCATCAGTCAAAACCCGCGTACTACCTAACCCATCTACTAGAAAGACGGACAACAGTCCTTCTTTAGTTTGGGAAATTAAATCATGCCCTACGAGGTATTCCGTTTTTAAATTACCGCGCTCGTCGTATTCTGCTAGAACCTGGGCATGAGGTAAATTGGTATCGACGAGATAGTTTGTAGTAATGCCATCAACTTTCGAGCTAACTCGAACACCGTTAGCGTCGTAGACATAATTAACTTGCTTGCCATCAAGAGAATTGTTAACACTTATTAAACGGTTTTCAAAGTCCCAGATGTTAATTATTTCGTTATTGCCATTTTTAGCACGAGAAATCGTATTACCGTTATTGTCATAGGTGTAATTGTAGGTATAGACAGTCTCACCGTTTTTAAGCTGTGTTTCGTTCAGCAGCCAGTCGTTATTGTTGTAATAGTATGTTGTTAGCCCTTCATTTGAGTCATTACGAGTTAGGCGGTTGCCAACATTATCGTATGTATAGCTAATGGTACGACCATTGTTTGTAGAGTCAGAGGGGTCAGTTATTTTTTCGCTCTTGAGACGATACAATTCATCGTATTCATACTTAACTTTTCGTCCATTGTGTTCTTCGACTTCGAGACGATAACCTACGGGATTGAGAGTGTAATCGTAGCTGGAAATAACAGTTTCTTCCCAAGATACGGGGTTAGTTAAAGCATTTTTCAGAGAGATTAAGCGATTCAACTGGTCGTATTGACGAGTTTCGACAATATTATTAGATAGTTTGGTATGCCAAAGATTGCCAACCGCATCATAAAAGTAAGTCGTCGTATCTGTATTTTGAGTTACGGTTTTGAGACGATTTAATTCATCATAGGTATGGCTTGTTGTCCTAGCTTTGGTTTTAACTGCAATACGATTTCCAGTAGCATCATATTCATACTCAATCGTTGCCCCAGTGTTCAAATGCACTCCCGAAGGGTCTGTACGAGAAATTAAGCGATCGCGCTTGTCGTATTTGTAAGTTGTGACTCCTCGACTATCTGTAACCGTTTCGACTTGCCCAGTTTTGGTGTACGTGTAACTGACTGATGTACCATCAATAAATTCTTTGGCAATAAGGCGATTATTGCTATCGTATCTGTAAGCGATCGTATTTTGGTTGAAGTCTTTTTTGCTAACAACATTTCCGACAGCATCGTAGGTCGTTTGCGAACGTTGCAATAAAGGTAATACCGTGGCTACGCGGCGATTACGTTCGTCATATTCGTAAGTTGTAATATGACCATTAGCATCTTTTGTACTGACTAAATTGCCAGTTAAATCATAGCCATATTCTGTTCTTTGTTGTCTTGCATCTACTACATCGGTTAATCGTCCTCGTGAATCATACTCATACTGTGTCGTTTGATTATTCTGGTCAGTTTTGGCAATAACTTGACTATTATCGTCGTAAACGGTGGTCGTATAGGTGAGGTCAGCAAATTGAGTTTTTACAAGTCGTTCTCGCTCATCATACACATAGGTTGTTGTGTGATTGAGGGCATCCGTTTTTGTTAATTGATTTCCTGCGAAATCATAGGTATAAGTAGTCTCGTTACGAAGAGCATCGCGAATGACAGTTTGACGACCTGCTTTATCGTATTCGTATTCGGTGCGATTCCCCCGCTCATCAATAAAGGCTATTTTACGCCCGATTTCGTCGTATTCATTACGAGTTTTGGGATTATCTCCATCGCTACCAAGCGTATCGTCTGGATAAATAGTCTCTATCAGCCTGCCAACACTATTGTATTTGTATTGGGTCGTTCGTCCGGCGCGATCAGTACGACCTATTACACGACCTAAAGCATCAAAAGTTGTAGTTGCAGAAGTACCATCACTGTACTTTGTCTCGTTTAAACGACCCAATTGGTCGTAGACGAAACTAGTGGTGCGTCCTAAAGCATCAGTTTTGCTAATTAGCCTTCTTGAAGAGTCGTATTCGCTACGAGTTCTGGGATTATCAGATAGGTCTTGTGGAGTCCGGTCGGGATAAATAGTTTCTATCAATTGACCGAGAGAATTGTAACGGTACTCTGTACGATTACCACGTTCGTCAATTTCTGCTTTAACCAGACCATCTTGATAATATTCAGTACTAGTTTTGGGGAGATTTATTAAGTAAGCTGGTGTCTCTTTAGGATATACAATTTTAGTCCAATCTATTGAATCAAATGTTTGACCAGGTGCAACAGCAGCAATTAATTGTGCAAGAGTATTTTCTGTTGACGATGGATAAATAATTCCAGTTACCCTCCCTAATGCATCGTATTCATAATGGGTAACTTTTCCATTTTGGTCAATGGTTGCTCGACTCCGACCCCCTTCATCATAAATAGTAATTGTTCGAGCATTATCAAGAGGGTTGTTTGGCGTATTGTCAGGGTATATTATTTCAACTAGCTGACCTTTTTCGTCGTAACGATATTCGGTTTTATTCTGTCGAGCGTTGATAATGGCTGTCTGGTTGCCATTGTCATCGTATTCGTATTTTGTAATATTATTTTCTGGGTCTTTAACCGATGTAACCCGGCCTTCTCGGTCGTAAGTAAAATTGGTTATTATCTGCTGTATTCCTCTAAATGTCGTGACATTTTGAGTTTCGCTCAAACGCTTGCCATTAGCATCATAAGTGTAGATAATTTCATTACCATTAGCGTCTATTGCACTAGCGATATTACCAATCGCATCATATCTAAACCCTGTTTTATTGCCATTGACATCGACTATTTCAGTTACATTCCCCTTCAAATCATAATTATACTTAGTAACATTTCCAGATGCGTCGGTCATTGACCGTAATTTGCCTTTGGGAGAATAAGTGTAAGTGCTAGTATTCCCCAAAGGATCTACCTCATTTAAAAGCCGACTGTACTGACTATACGTATAATAAGTGACGTTACCTAGAGGGTCTTCCTCCGTCAGCATATTACCAAAGTTGTCGTAGCTATATTTCTTGGTAAAACCAGCGGCTCCGGAGCGGTCTGAAATAACTGTTTTTTCTAGGATATAGTTGTCATCGTTAAACTTGCGTTTAGTAATTTGTCCTTCAGCATCGATTTCAGTGACAACATTACCGCGAGCATCGTAAACATAGGTAGTAACATAACCTAACTGGTCGGTAACTTTTTGTTCCAAAGCGTCAGGGTCATAGGTCATCTCTACGGGTTTACCGTTGACATCAACGATTTTCTTCAATCGACCATCTTCACCATACTCATTCCTTACCCCAGTTCTGCCTAGTGGGTCAATGATTTTGTCAAGGTAATGAGAACGCTCTTGGTTATACTCCATCTTCGTTACATTATTCTCACGATCGGTAACGCTAATTAAATTACCTTTGTCGTCGTAACCGTACTTTATGAAATAACCCATAGGGTCAGAAACCGCAGTAATTCGGTTTTGAGTATCCCTTGCAAACGTAATTTTCTGACCCGTCGAACTCGAAATTTCTGCATCAGTATAGGTAAGCTTATTGCCGAAAGTATCTGTAACGGTTAACAAATCACCAGTTGCAGCATCAATTTCATAAACAGTTCCTTCCTTAGTGGTTAATACGTAGATACCACCAAAATTAACGTCTGCTGGATTATATGGTAAACCAGCATTCAAACCTACATACTCACTACTATCAGCCCGACGAAGAATCCTTGCATCTTTTACAGTCAGTGTACTAGTTACACCTTTATCACCTACAAACGAGGGATTATAAACGAGAGAATCGTTAAAACCTGCGAAACCAGCAGCAATCTTAAATATCCTGTCTGGAGTAGGCTTAAAGGTAAATGCTTCCCGCTTCCCACCAGGCAGGGTAATATAAACCTTCGTTCCATCCTTAAATGCACGTTGGTATCCCAAAATTTCATCTTCTTCACTGGGTTTACCAACGCTGGTACGCAAGTCGGTATCCCTAAACTCCATCCTCCAACCATAACCAAAGTCATCGGTAGTCCCACTCGTCAACGTATCGTAAGTACGAGTTAGCGTTATTGGTATACCTGTTACAGGTACAGTTAGGTCGGTAAACGATAACCGGAAGTTACCTAATTTCAAATCACCCGCAACATCAACAGTTTGCTCAGTGTATGAAATGTGACCACCAACATCTTCAACTTCTAGACGCAGGACATAAGAATCGTTTTGCAACAACGATGGGTCAAATTTACCCAATACACCGTTAATATTCTTAATATTTTGATTCGACTTATCAACCGAGAATATTAGCCTCGATTCGCCACCATCAATAGGTGTAGCGATTAATTTATAGGATTTAATCCCCGTGTCATCAGCAATAGTACCTCGAATATCAGTCGGTGCTTTAATAAATCCATCACCAATTGCTGACAAGTCAAGGCTAACAGTTGGCGGATTCACATCGCTTGGGTCAATTACGACCACATCGAATGTTGCTTGCCCAATATTACCCGCAGTGTCGGTAGCTTTGGCAATAGCCCTCACTGTTCCGGCAGTAGTTGCCTTAACCGTACTTATTCCGTTTGCATCCAAGACTACGTTCGTACCATTTACCAACAATTGCAACCCTGCCACCTTAATATTGTCAGTAGCCCGTGCCTGGAAGGTAATAGTTTCACCCAAATTGACTGTATCGTTGAGAGCAATCAAGCTAACTTTGGGGGCAATTGTGTCTGCTGCAACCACCAAATTATATGCCTGAGAGTTACTACCACTATTGCCATCGGCAACATTAATTACAACATTATGACTACCCACATTACTGATGGCAGGATTCCAACGCAACCTACCCAAGCTATCAATCGTTATGCCCTTATCGCGGGATGATTGGTCGAGGGTGTAGGTTATGCGATCGCCATCAGCATCAGTTGCTTTAACATCATAACTATACGCAGCCCCAGGAGTCGCATTCGTCACAGCAGTCGAATTAATTACCGGAGCATTATTGCTGCGTGCGGTGAGGGTAAATCTTTGTGCGGCACCCAATCCAAAACTATCAACAGCACCAACTACGATTTGATATTGTCCAGCAGCAGGACTTGCCCAAGTTAATAAACCAGTGGTGGGGTTAATTTGAACATCGACACCCGATGGTTTGGATAATATTTGATAAGTTAAAGTATCACCAGTATCTGGGTCAGTTGCAACAACTTGATACTGATAAGGACTACCAACCGATGCAACAAACTTGGGTGTCGAAGTGATACTGGGGGCATTATTTATCGCAGTCGTACCCACCTCAATAGTAAAGCTTTGTGTCGAAGTGGCACCCTGACTATCGCGTGCTATCACCTCAACTGTTTGCGAACCAATTTGACTCGAAGTTGGTTTCCACTCAACTTTACCCTCATCCGAAATAGTCATTCCCACTGGACGACGACCTAAACTATAGGTAACTCCATCGTTTTCGATGTCAGTGGCAACAACGTTATAAGTATAAACTTGATTTTGAGCAGCACTTGTTACAGGATTAGAAACAATCGCAGGTGGTGTATTAATTCCACGTACTGTGAGAGTGAATTCTTGACCAGTATAAGCACCGTAAGCATCGGTTAATTTGACTGCTACTGTATGTTCACCAATTTGTGTCGCTGACGGTTGCCATCTCAATGCCCCAGTTGTTGCATCAATTACCATAGCTTCAGGTGCGCTATCAATACTCCACAGCAACAAGTCATTATCAGGGTCAGTACCTATTAAGTTATACTCGTATGTTCGTTCTAAATTGGTAATTAAGTTGGGAGTTGATGTGATAGTTGGTGCGTAATTTGGAGCAAAATTGGTGACGTTGAGTGTAAAGTCTTGGGTGGTGGTTAAAGTACCATCAGAGACATCTACACTGAGTGTGTAATTACCAAATTGTGCTGCGGTGGGTGTCCAAGATATAAAACCATCTTGGGTAATTTCCATACCAGTTGGTTTGCTAGCCAAACTGTATGTAAGTGCATCACCATCAACATCGTTTGCTTCGACTTTGTAGAAGTAGGTGTTACCAAGTCTAACAACAGTACGGGGAGTAGAGGTAATGTCAGGTGCGGTGTTTGGTAAGTTGATGCCAACTACTACACTTACTCGTTGTAACGCTTCTCCACCCTTACCATCAGTTACTTTGATGGTAAATTCTTGTAGCTCTTGTTGGGTGCTATTGGGAGTCCAGGTAACTAAACCAGTGTTAGTAACGGATAGACCATCAAGTGCCCTATCCCCTTTAGAATAAACTAGGACATCGCCATCAGTATTTAGCGCAGTTGCTTGGTAACGGAAAGTTTTATCTACCTGCGCTTTATTATTTTTAGACACCGATGTGAATACGGGTGCAATATTATCAGGAAGTAGTTCGACATTGATATATTGCAGTGCTTGTCCACCTTTGCCGTCACGTACCCGCAACCCAACATTTAATTCAACGGTGTTACGTGCAAACTCTCCCCGACCAAGTGCAGTGAGACGTTCTCTTTCTGCTTTTAGTTCTGCATAATACTGTTCGATAATTTGCTTACTGGGAGACCAAACGACTGTACCTGTGGTTTTATCTACAGTCATACCGGGTGGTGCCAGTATTAAGTCATAATTTAATGAGTCAGCATTGCCATCAGTTGCGATCGCACGGTAAATTAAGTTTTCTCCAGCTCTTACCTTGAACTTATCTGGTGTGGTAACAAATACTGGGTCAACATTAATTGGTTCGCTGACTTTACCAATACCAGCTAAGTGACGGAAATCTTCCCCACCGACAGTAATTGTATCAACGAAGGCACCACTAATTGGAGTTGTTAAATTATAACCAGCAGGTGCAACCGTTCTTACTGTATAAGTACCAGTGAGATCGGCTTTTAATTCTCAATTAGATAGCTTAATTATCAACAAAACTAGATATTTTAGTTGCGATACCATCGAAGATGGTTGCCAAGGGCATCACACCCCTAAATAGGTGAGGCTGCGTTTATCTATAATAGAGTTAATTGTTTAGCAGTTAAAAATAAAAAAATAAATTCAATGACTCATTTTAAAGCTTTGGTAATCTTACCTCAAAATACTATCAATATTAGAGAAAATGTAGCAGAGCTTCTTAGTCCTTACTACTCAGAACTGGTAGTTGAACCATACAAAGAATATTTAAACCAAAGCGAAGTTCAAGCGGAAATACAAAATCTATCAACTCTTTCAAAAGAAAATATTGAGGAATTGATAGAAGAATATGAAGTTTATGGTGATAATCTTCTCGAAAGTTTAGCCAAAATTAAACTAGATTGGTACGAAGAAGAAATAGCCGGTATTGACGAGTATGGTGCTTATCGATTAACAACTCTTAACCCTTGCTCTAAATGGGACTGGTATGATTTTATTGAAGTAGAGTCCAGAGAATCCAAATTACCTATTGGTTATCCATGCCGAGTTGCAGATTTACCTAATATTGTCCCATATGCTCTTATAACCCCTAATGGTCAGTGGTATGAAGCAGGAGCAAAGCTAGGTTTACAAGCTTTTAAGAGAATTTGCTTGCTTGATAATACGCAAGTTAATGAAGAAGAAGTTAGCTGGGATTTGGAGGTTCAAAAAATTCTTGCTTCTTACTCAGATTACCTTGCGGTAGCCATACATTGTCATATATAGCTACAAAATTCATTGTCCCCTAAATTCCTTTTTATAATATTTTAGGACTTACGTATTGACAGAAAAATTATGCAGAGGGGTATGTTTTCCCACGCTTCAAGCTTGATTTTTCTGTTCCCCACTAAGCGATGGCGGCAGCCACTCCCGTAGGGAGTATCGCAACCAATAAAAGGTAGTTAATAAAAACCTGAAACGGCGTATTTACGTTGATACACAAAATCATTCGTTTGTACAGTGCGTAAATCCTATATTTGTTGCCATTTTCTAAGTTTTATGAGCGCTTATCTTAATGCCATTTGCGAATCAAACCTAAGCATATCCTCTTGTGAGAGAAGATACAGCCACTAATGCTACTAACATCGCTGTTGATTGTAATATGTAATCACTTATCGTATAACCTACAGGCGACGCTTGAAAAGTTGGAGAAGGTAATAAATCTGGCTCCGCACCTTCTCTCCACTTTTTAAGTTGGCTTCTTCGTTTACCAGCTTTTAAAGCAGCAAGAGCAATTACTGCATCATAAAGGTGCGTCCTCGTAGTGTAAAAAAGTACACCATCATCATTAAAGTATATAAAAGGAACATTGAGTGCAATACCCATCCCAACGTCTGGTATTGCTTTCCAATAATTACAAGGCATATATCCTGGCTGTAAAGATGCTTTGTATCTTCCCATACTTTCAGAGGCTGCTTTCCGCCCGCTTGCAGTAAATGGTTTTATTTCCATGTAATGCTGTTTATCGTAGTTCAAAATGTCTGGACATAATAGTTTATTTTTGCCCACTCCACATCCGATAGATGTATCTACGCCAAAATATATACTGTCTCCCAAAAAATCTGGATCGTTCTCATATTGAGTTTGAATTACTGGCTCTACTGCTTGCCCGTACTTAGATAGTTCTGTTGGACTTTGAGATGCAAACCCAGTTGGGTCTGTTAAACTTACTGGATTATCATGAGCATAAGTATATTTATGCAGAGTGATTGACTCGCCTAACCTTCCTTCATAATTATCTTTTCTCGTAAACCTACCCGTATCCGCATCATAATACCGTGCCCGATTGTAATAATCCCCCAACGCCGAATCATACTGCTCCCCAGCGAACAGGTACTTATTCTCCACTTCACCAGGCGAGTTAATTAATTCCCCATAAGCCTCATAATCATACGTGTTAACAATAACACCACTCGCATCAGTCAACACCCTTGTACTACCTAACCCATCAACATGGTAATACGTCGTCTGATTTCCCTGAGTTTGATTAACTAAATCACGACCATACGCATACTCGACCAACACCATACCATCAGGTCGATATTCTTCCCAAACATTTGCCAGTAATCCCTCATCAAGCAAATACTGCGTCTCAACACCATTGACACTAGAAGACACACGTATTCCTTGGTCATTGTAAGCATATTTAACTTGCGTTCCATTTACTGTAGCTTGTATGAGACGCTTTTCATCATTCCAGACGTAGCTTGTTGTGCCTTGACTATCTGTTTTAGTTAACGTGCTGCCATTGTTATCGTAACCGTAGGAAACGGTGACTATATTATTAACTTTCTCATTCAATAAACGGTCATTGGCGTCATACTCATAGCTTGTAGTGGTTGTATTGCCATTGGCAACTTCCGTCTTAATTTTCCGATTCCCCACCTTATCGTAGGTATAATCGTAAACCCTATTCCCATTAACCACGTTAGTAATTTTTTCTTCCGTCAACCGATACAAACCATCGTAGATATAATCAACAACACGTCCCGTATTCTCGACAACCTTCTTCCTGTTCCCTGCTTTATCCAAAGTATAGGTGTAACTGGAAAGAATATTATTCCCCTTCTGATTTTCCAAATATTTCAACCTATTGAGGTCATCATATTGTCGAACTTCCTGCGTACCATTAACAAAAGTCGTGCTAATTAAGTTACTAACCGCATCATAATCATAATCAGCTGTCACAATCCCATCTTCAATCACTTTATCAAGACGGTTACGCACATCAAACGTATAATTAATAGTGGACGATGCAGTTGTCACCGAAGTGCGATTACCTGCAACATCGTAAGTATAGCTAATACTGCGACTTACCCCACCAATATTATCTGTACGTTTAATTTGTCTGTCTCGCACATCATAGTCATAATCGTAAGTTGCAGTAGTTACACCTGAAGCATCAACAAATTTGACGATATCTTGCAATCCTACAGAGTTGTAAGCATACGTTACCTTCGACTCATCTTGGAACTGCTTTCCACTCATCCAGTTCATTGAGTCGTAGTTGTAGGTAATTGTACGACCGTTAAAGTCAGTATTGGTCTTGAGATTACCCACCGCATCATAGGTCATCTCTGCACGCTGATTCATGGGTAGTATAGTAGCCGTGCGTCGTCCTAAACCGTCGTATTCGTAACGAGTGGTATGATTAAGGGCATCCGTTATAGTAATTAAATTCCCAACAGAGTTATAAGCATAGGTAGTCCAGTCATTGAGAGCATTTTTCACCCCAATCAACCGACCCAAATCATCATAACCATATTCAGTACGTTTACCATTTTGGTCAATCGTCGCAACCCGACGACCTAAGTTATCGTATTCTTGACTGGTAAAGGTTTTATCCTGGAACTCCGTCTTAACTAACCGTCCCAAATCATCATACTTAAAGCTGGTAGTACGGTTTAACGCATCAACTTCTACTATTCTCTGTCCCGCAGCATCGTAAACATACTTCGTGCGGGGATTATCCGTCAAAGTCGCAGGTGTATCATCAACATAGATAATCTCAATTTGCCGTCCTGCTGCATCGTAACGGAACTCAGTCCTATTACCCCGTTCGTCGATTTGCGCTTTCACAAACCCATCAGTATAATACTCTTCCTTTGTCCGAGCATTATCATCCCAATTATTGGGCGTACTGTCAGGGAGAATAGTTTCTATTAATCTACCCACCTTATCGTAAACAAACCTGGTTTCCCTACCACCAAAATCGATACTCGCTACTTTTTGTCCCTTCTCATCGTAGCGGTTAATTGAGCGCAAATTATCAGTCAAATCATTAGGGGTATCATCCGCATAAATTGTCTCGATTAACTCACCTTTGGTGTTGTAAACATACTCAGTACGACGGTTGAGTGCATCAATTACCGCAGTTTGCTTGCCATTATCATCATACTCATAAGTTGTTGTATGATTTTCTGCATCGGTCATGGTTTTCATTTGACCTTTGCTATCATACGCCCAAGTTGTCAACAACTCCCGCACCTGGCCATTTTCCAAGGTCATGTAACGTTTTTCAGAAAGTTTATCTCCTTTAATGTTGTAGACATAATCAGTGACATTATTTAATGCATCTGTAATCTGGCGAACATCTCCATATTTGGTGTATTCAAAAGAAGTAAGCTTACCGTTAGCATCTTTGACTGATTTAAGTTGACCGGAAATATCGTATTCGTAAGTCGAGATTTTTCCAGTTGCATCGATTGTAGAGGTCAAATTACCACTGCCATCATATTTGTTGGTTGTAGTACGACCCAGCGAGTCTGTTACCGTCAGCAACCGACTCTTATCACCATAGGTGTAATACGTAATATTACCAAGTGCGTCTGTTTCCGTTAACTTATTGTTTCTGCTGTCATAGGTAGATTTGGTAGTAAAACCACTTTCACCACTGCGGTCAGAGATTACGGTTTCTTCTAAAACGTTGTTATTTTCGTCATACTTGCGTTTGGTAATTTGACCTTCGGCATCGATTTCGGTGAGGATATTTCCACGGTCATCGTATTCGTAAATGGTGGCATTTCCCAATTGGTCTTTAACAACTTGTCTGGAATTATTCGGGTCATAGGACATCTCAACCTTCTGACCGTTAACATCCACAAGCTCTTTCAACCGACCATCTTCACCATACTCATTCCGCACCCCAGTTCTTCCCAACGGGTCAATGATTTTGTCCAGGTAGTGCTTACGCTCTTGGTCATACTCCATCCGTGTGGTATTACCTTCGCGATCGCTCACACTCACCAAATCCCCTTGAGCATCATACTCATAGCGGATAAGTTCGCCCATTGGGTCTTTTACCGACTTAATCCGACCACTCGCATCCCGCTCAAATGTAATCTTCTGACCAGTAGAGGATGCGATCGCATCATCCGTATAAGTCAACTTATTACCATTGGTATCCGTAACAGTCAACAAATCACCTGAAAGAGCATCAATTTCATATTTAATCCCTTCTTTTGTAGTCAGTATATACTTACCGCCAAAGTACTGGTCAGCAGGATTATAACCATTACCTGCAAATCCCATAAATTCATTACTATTACGGTTCAATGTAATAAACTGACTATCAACTGTTAGCGTACTCGTAACACCTTTATCAGCTATAAATTCAGGAGTGTAAAAGTACTTGGAGAAGTAGAGTAACGGTGTACCATCAATTTCTTCTACCTGCTTGGGCTTGAAAGTAAACGCTTCTCTTTTTCCTCCAGGTAACGTAATGTATACACGAGTACCATCACGGAAAGCATTTTGCACCCCTAGTTCTTGTTGCAATTCATCAGGTTTGCGGAGGCTGGTACGCAAATCAGTATCCCTAAACTCCATCCTCCAACCGTAACCAAAGTCATCAGTAGTATTGGAAGTCAGCGTATCGTAAGTACGAGTCAGCGTAATCGGTATCCCTGTTACAGGCACAGTCAGGTCAGTAAAGCTTAACCGGAAATTCCCCAGTTTCAAATCACCCGCAACATCAACAACTTGCTCAAAGTAAGAAATCTTACCACCATTATCAGCAACTTCCAACCGCACAATATACGAGTCATTCTGCAACAGCGAGGGGTCAAACTTCTCTACCAACAAACCATTATTGATCGCAGTTGGATTGTCGTTACGCCATAATTCCTTAAATTCCCCTCCATTGACTGGTGCCACCAGCAAGCGATAATAATCTAAACTACCATCATCGGTAATAGTTGCACGAATCGAAGTTGGTGACTTGACAAAATCACCATCATTAATACCTTCAAGCTGAAAGCTAACAGTTGGTGCCTCTACATCAGTTGAGTCAATAACCAACACATCAAAGGTTTCTTGTTTGGTGTTCCCGCTAGTATCGGTAGCAATTGCCACAGCACTAATTGTCCCACTACGTGATGCTTTGACTGTGACAATACCGTTCGCATCAAGTACAACTGGTGTACCGTCAACAGTTAACTGCAAGCTAGCAACTTTAACATTATCAGTTGCTCTTGCTTGGAAAGTAATGTCGGAACCCAAGTTGGCTGTATTATTAAGCGCAATTAATCGTAATGAAGGTGCGACCGTATCCTGTGCAACATTTAGATTAATCGTTTGGGTTGCGCTACCACCATTACCATCGTTAACTGTTACATTAATCGTGTTATTCCCAACATTAGTGGTGGTGGGATTCCATCGTAACCTACCCAATGCATCAACCGTTATTCCTTTACCCAAAGATGCAGAGTCTAGATTGTAAGTTAGATTATCACCATCAGCATCAGTCGCTTTGACATCGTAAGCATAAGTACTACCAGGTGTTACAGTATTTGGAGCAGTTGAATTAATTACGGGGTTATTATTCAGTGGTGCGGTAAGGGTAAATCTTTGTGCGGCACCCAATCCAAAACTATCAACAGCACCAACTACAATTTGATATTGTCCAGCAGCAGGACTTGCCCAGGTTAATAACCCAGTGGTGGGGTTAATTTGAATATCAACACCCGATGGTTTGGATAATATTTGATAAGTTAAAGTATCACCAGTATCTGGGTCAGTTGCAACAACTTGATACTGATAAGGACTGCCAACCGATGCAACAAACTTGGGTGTCGAAGTGATACTGGGGGCATTATTTATCGCAGTTGTACCCACCTCAATAGTAAAGCTTTGTGTCGAAGTCGCACCTTGACTATCGCGTGCGATCGCTTCAACAATATGCGAACCAATTTGACTCGAACTCGGTTTCCACTCAACTTTACCCTCCGTATTAATTGTCATTCCCACTGGACGACGACCTAAACTATAGGTAACTCCATCGTTTTCGATGTCAGTGGCAACAACGTTATAAGTATAAACTTGATTTTGAGCAGCACTTGTTACAGGATTGGAAACAATCGCAGGTGGTGTATTAATTCCACGTACTGTGAGAGTGAATTCTTGACCAACATAAGCACCGTAAGCATCAGTAGCACGTACAGCTACTGTGTGTTCTTGTATTTGTGTAGACTTGGGTTGCCATCTCAATACACCAGTAGTAGCATCAATTACCATCCCTTCGGGTGAGCTATCAAGACTCCATAGCAACAAGTCATTATCGGGGTCAGTACCTGTGAGATTATACTCGTAGGTGCGTTCTAAATTGGTTACGAGGTTGGGAGTTGATGTAATAGTCGGTGTGTTGTTGGTCGCAAAATTGGTAACGTTGAGTGTAAAGTCTTGGGTGGTGGTTAAAGTACCATCAGAGACATCTACACTGAGTGTGTAATTACCAAATTGTGCTGCGGTGGGTGTCCAAGAAATAACACCATCTTGGGTAATGTCCATACCAGTTGGTTTTGTGACCAAGCTGTATGTGAGAACATCACCATCAACATCGTTTGCTTCGACTTTATATAGGTAGGTGTTGCCAAGTCTAACAACAGTACGGGGAGTAGAGGTAATGTCCGGTGCAGTATTTGGTAAATTAGCACCAACAACCACACTTACTCGTTGTAATGCTTCTCCACCCTTACCATCAGTTACTTTGATGGTAAATTCTTGTAGCCCTTGTTGGGTGCTATTGGGAGTCCAAGTAACTAAACCAGTGTTAGTAACGGATAGACCATCAAGTGCCCCATCCCCTTTAGAATAAACTAGGACATCGCCATCAGTATTTAGCGCAGTTGCTTGGTAACGGAAAGTTTTATCTACCTGCGCTTTATTATTTTTAGACACCGATGTGAATACAGGTGCAATATTATCAGGAAGTAGTTCGACATTGATATATTGCAGTGCTTGTCCACCTTTGCCGTCACGTACCCGCAACCCAACATTTAATTCAACGGTGTTACGTGCAAACTCTCCCCGACCAAGTGCAGTGAGACGTTCTCTTTCTGCTCTTAGTTCCGCATAATACTGTTCGATAATTTGCTTACTGGGAGACCAAACGACTGTACCTGTGGTCTTATCTACAGTCATACCGGGTGGTGCCAGTATTAAGTCATAATTTAATGGGTCAGCATTAGCATCGGTTGCGATCGCACGGTAAATTAAGTTTTCTCCAGCTTTAACTTTAGACTTATCTGGTGTGGTAATAAATACTGGGTCAACATTAACTGGTTCACTGACTTTACCCAGACCAGCAAGGTGAATAAAGTCTTCTCCATCAAGAGTAATCGTGTCAACTTTAGCACCGCTTGTTGGGGTTGTCAGCGTGTAACCGTTGGGGACTACTGTCCTCACTGTGTAAGTACCGGGCAGTAAGTCGTCAAAGGTGTAGTAATATCTGTTTTTACCTAAAGTTGAAGTCGAAGTATCTTTCTTGGTTAGTTGATTTGGTTCACCCTGATCCAGAATTCCGTTATTATTCAGGTCGAGGTAAACGGTAACATTTTCCTTAAATGGTTCTAAGGCATAGCGGTCATCAAAGCCGGAGAAAACGTCAAGTAGCTTTTCAAAATCGGTGATTCGTTCAGCATTTGGGTCAATCTTTTGAATCGTTTCGATTGTTGAGTATAAGCCAACACCAAATGCTGTAACGTTACCACCTTTTGCCTTGATGTCTGTTACCACTTGATTGGCAATAGTCGGGTCAAGAGGACCGTAACCATCCGACATGAAGATGAGATTGGGAGTTCCAGGTAAGGCATCAAATAAGCTGTCAATTGTTTGTAAGGCAGTAGTAAAGTTGTTGCTGCCATCTGGTGTGTAACTAGATAAGATTTCCCGGATATCTGCAATGCCGTTGCCGTTCGTATCTGCATTGGCAGTGGTATAGATTTGCAGTCCCTCTGTTGCCAAATCCATATCTTGGATAACGGCATTGAATTTGTGCGGAATGATGCCAAATTTAATGCGTGAGCCTCCACCAGAGGCAACCACTGCATCTATCATGGCATTAGCAGCGGCAACTTGGGCAGAAAGAACGGTCTTCGTAGTCTTGTTACCCTCTTCACCAAAGAACGGTGCTGCGGTACTACCAGAAACATCAATGGCAAAGACGATCGCTGGGTTATCTCCCTTAACTAACTTCGAGTCAAGTAAACCATTGCTGTTAAGGTCATCAAAGACTGCACCTTGGATTTTGCCTAAATTGTTGTAAACATCAACTGCAAATGATTGAATATCCTTACCACCACGACGATCGTTCACTTCGACTTGAAAGTTAACTTGACTACCAGCCGTAACAGTAAATTCTGGGAACCACAGCAATTCCCCAGTTTCATTGTCGATTAAAGCGCCTAATGGTGCCGAAAGCAAGCGATAGGTAAGTTTGTCGCCATCTGGGTCTACACTCTTAAGTTTGTACTGATAAACTTTGTCAGCAAGGGCAAAGCGAGTTTTGGGAGTAGTAATAATAACTGGATTGCCGTTATCTGGATCGGGCAAAAGCTTCAGATTAAAGTCTTGAACTGTGCTGGCACCTAACGCATCTTTGGCAGACAGCTTGACGTTGAACAGTCCTTGTGCTTTACCACTGTTGCTGGCATTTTCTCCAGTACCGGGTGTAATTACATCACTTACTACTTTTTCGTGACGCAAGACCCTAAAGTTATAGTCAACTTTATCAGTGCCAGAGCCACCTTGAATGTAGAGATAGTACTCCCCAGTTTCTGGGATGAGGATTTCTGAATCATACCGCTGTTCGGTGTCGAAGAGTTGATTATTGCCAGGATCAAACAGTTTCCAGCGGTAGTTTCCATCGGGAATACTGTCGGTTAGACTGTCAAAGTAGAGGCGATCGCCAACGTTTGCTTGTAGTTTGAAAAATTGGCTTTGCTGTCCGTTGTCCAAGGAACCAGCTTTTGGCAAGCTGTAGGTAATATCCGGTGCAACAGTTGTATCTAACAGTTGGAAGGAGTAATTGCGGCTAGCAGCTTCGTCATTGGCAATAACCAGATAATAAAGCCCATCAGTGGTTAAAGTAAATAGTCCCCTATCCCCATTCCACTGAAAGTTGCTTGTAGAGAAGATGTTATTACCATTTGGGTCATATAAAGAAGCCCTGACATTTTCACCAATCATGGCGTTGAACATAAATTTCTGTCCATGTACGCCATCAAAGGTGTAAGCTTTGTCTTGTAGGGCATTCAAATTGCCTGAGACAACGCTACCAATTTCCAAATAATTGAGATTTGGCGACCTAAAGCTTCTAGGCAGTTCTAGCAAGTTGAATTTATAGTCACCAGCGGTGCTGTCGTAGTAACCAAACGTTTGTAGTTTGTAGTTGCCAGTCTGCTCTAATAAAATTGGTGCAGTGTCGTACCTACTATCGCTATCCGTGAAGACCAAAGTGCCATCAAGGTTTATAAGTCTGTTCCTAATTTCTGAGTTGCTGTTGTCTTGACTATCAAGCAGAATTAATGTACCTGCGGTAGCGGTGAAGTTATAGTCAATCACCTGACCGACATTTAATCTGCCACTTTGCACAGCACCTAGTCCGGTGTTGGTAACAGGAGTGACGGAGGTATCAGTAACTTTGAAGCTATAATCAACTCTGGTGTCACTATTGCCGGCGATCGCTAAAGTGTATAAACCACTAGCACCAAATGTGACATTGAAGTCAGGAATGTTGGCTGAAGGGGCTTTGAAAATCGTGCCGCTGGGGTCGTAGAGAATCCAGTTTGCCCCACTCCAAGTGTCGGCATCCAAGTCAAATTTGAGGCTTTGTCCGGATTTGGCTGTGAATTGATAAAGGTTAACTTTGTTACCAGGATTTAGATTACCGGATATGGGAGTTCCAATTTGGATGGTGGGTGCAGTTGAGCGATCGCTTAAGATAAAGCTGTAGTTGCCTTTGTTCGCAGGTTGTTCCCCAATAATAACCAAGCGATAACTACCTGACTCGCTTAAAGTGAATGGTGACCTATCGCTGTTGGTGGTTTGCTCAAAAACCAGCGCGTTACTGGGACTATATAGTTGTGCTTTCAGGTTCCCGTCACCTGCTAAAGCGTCAAAGAACAGCTTTTGACCTGTGACACCAATGAAAGTGTAGGTATTCTCCTGTCCTCCCGTTGTTAGAGAACCGTTGACAGTATTTCCTAATGTCAGAGGTTGGTTGCTAGAAGCAGGAGTGACCAGATTAAACTTGTACTTCTGTTGATTGGAGGGGTCAGCAGCGAATCCTTGAACTGAAAGTAAGTATTCACCCGTAACAGCCGCATCAAATTTGTAGTCACTGAGATACCCATTTTGCACGGTAGCACTGTTAATCGTCTGACCGTTGGGAGTGTAGAGTGTCCAGGTGTAATGGTTCTGGTCAGTTACGGTATCTAAGTAAAAGTGCTGTCCCGTCGTAGCCAAGAAGCGAAAAAGCTTGGCTCCAGTCCCGTTGTTGTCAAAGCTATCAGTGTAGTCAGTATTGAAGGTAATGGTAGGGATAGCAGAAGTTTTTTCTAACAAGCGGAATTTGTAGTCACCAATGCCTTCAGCTTCAGTTTTTACCTCAACCCGGTAAGTACCGCTAGTAGTCAGTACAAGTCGTTCATCGTTGCTATCGTAGTCGTTGCGGCTATCAACACCATAAGGATTGCCGTAATAATCATAGAAAAACAGATTCCGTCCGGTTGGGTCGTAAATACGGAGGTCGAACTCGTCACCACCTAAGGCATCGTAGAACAACTGCTGTCCAGCTTCTCCAGCGAAGGTGTAAGTGTGGTAGCTGCCTTTTTTGGTAATAGTTTTGCTAACCGTCTCCCCGTAAGTGATAACCTCTGGCTGTGGTGTCTCAGAAGTCACCACTCGCACATTGTAATTGGGGTCGCTGCTGCCATTACCCTGCATCAGCAGCCAATATTCACCTTCTGTTAAAAATTTTTCCTGGTCATAGTCAATATAATTAGAAGTAACCAGCTTTCCGTTGGAACTATACAATTTCCAATAGTCATAACTGCCTGCCTGACCGTCGATGTAGACATACTTTCCACCCGTGGGAATGGTGATGCGGTAGCCTGTTGTCCCCAAATTGTCGTTATCAAACTGTCCTATGATGTCGGTGTCTAGATTTTTCGCAAGCGAATCTGCCCTATTTAACAACCGGAACTTGTAGTTACCAACACCCTCACCTCTAGTCTTCACCTCAACCCGGTAAGTACCGCTAGTAGTCAGTACAAGTCGTTCATCGTTGCTATCGTAGTCGTTGCGGCTATCAACACCATAAGGATTGCCGTAATAATCATAGAAAAACAGATTCCGTCCGGTTG
>NZ_JAOWRF010000086.1 GCF_025753815.1 Plectonema radiosum NIES-515
TACTCTCGCCAGATTAAATTTGAAACCCTATTTTCAGGTTAGTCCAAGGTAGGCGGACGAGCGTTTGTGTAGCCGCGACTTCCAGTCGTCAGGGCTTCATAATTATTATTCTCTCTCCAGAGTCATAAAAGAGGGTTAAGCAGGAAATAGCTCTTCAAAGGGGCGTTTTCTGGCTGAAGAACGGGCTGCTGCTTGCCGTTTTTTCTTCTGTGTTGGGGTTTCATCTTTTGATAGCTTCTGTTTTGGTTCTCGATTCCAAAGTTTTTGCCACAATAGACCCAAGGGTTGATCTTTCTCCGGTTCTATTGCTAAAGCGCTGTGCAATATTAAGCCATTACCCCCCTTACCAATTGGACCGTAACCTTCTCTTTTAGCCACAATGCTGTCATAATCAAGGAAAGTGGTGTCTCCGATACACAGCACCACCTCACGCTCCGCAACAGTCTCCGCTGTCATCTGGCAGTGAAGCTCGATCAGTCTGGCAAATTCTGCCTTGGAATTAGCAAAAACTCATATGCTCTCTTGAGTACAGTTGCTTTATTGAAGATTTCTGACAGCGCCTTGCCAAATCCTTGACTTAGAGCATAGCCTATTGACATTACACGCTCATTTAATCGGCGATCGCCTAATTCACAGGTTGCAAAATTTTTCTCCCACCAGTCCAACATCACCTGTCACCTTGAACACCCAATTTCAACTACTGTACCGTATTTGCTGTACTTTATTCAGAATCCTTTGTGAGCAGGCTTTTGAGACTTAACGGGAAAAGTCAGATTTAGTTTAAGGATGAAAAAAACCTTAAAAATTAGAGAAACTAAACGCTCACCTAGGTGGGCTTAAATGTAACAGTAAGTTCTAGTTGGTAATTACTTTTGCAAGAAGTCTCATGATTCAAGCTAGTGGTGTAGTTATTTGTCTTGGCTACATTGTAGGGTTGCTGTTTACAGCAGTTCCTTTCGGTGGAGTTTGGGTGCTGGTTTTAGGGATAGTAGGAGCGGTTTTTTTGAGAAGACACCGCATTACTTCGGCTAAACTGCCTCAGAAAACAGAAAAGCATTCAGCGAAAACTAACGCTCTATTCGCAAGGCAAACTAATCCCAAACCAATTATATGGATAGTTGCTGGCTTGGTTGGGTTGTTTGCAAGCTTGTATTTTCAATTGCGTGTACCCCAACCTGGAAAAAATGATATCAGTCTGTTTGTTCCACCAGGAAATAACAACAATCAAGAGCAACTTGTGATTGTTCGTGGGGAGGTAGCAAGTATACCGCGCTTAACTCGCAGTCAACGGGGACAATTTTGGCTGCAAGTAAAGCGTTTAGATGAGGTAAAAAAGGAAAGTAACTCAGCAGGTATGAGTAAAGGAGCAACAGGTAAGTTGTATGTGACTGTGCCTTTACTTCAGTCTACTGGGTTAAGTCCTGGTGAACAAGTTGCAATCACTGGGGTTTTATATAAACCAAAAGCAGCGTCAAATCCTGGTAGTTTCGACTTTCAAAAGTTTTTGAGGCAGGAAGGGGCTTTTGCTGGTTTGATTGGAAAGCAGATCAATATTTTAGAAGAAGAACATAAATGGGGATGGTGGAAAATCGGGGAGCGAATTGTACGATCGCAAGTTCGTTGGTTAGGTATCCCCGAAGGTCCCCTTGTCAGTGCTATGGTTTTGGGTAGCAAAGCTGTTGATTTGCCTTACGAGATTCGCGATTTGTTTGTGCAAGCAGGGTTAGCTCATGCTTTGGCTGCTTCAGGATTTCAAACTTCTCTAATATTAGGTGTGGTGCTGGGGTTGACAAGGCGTACCAGACGTGTAACGCAATTTGTTCTTGGCTCGTTTGCCTTAATTATTTTCTTGAGTTTAACTGGTTTTCAGGCTGCGGTACTTAGAGCGGTAATTATGGGATTTGCCGCGTTAATTGGTTTGGCATTAAAGCGAAAGGTGATGCAGTTAGGATCGCTACTGCTAGCGGCAACGCTGTTGTTGGTGTTTAATCCTTTGTGGATTTGGGATTTAGGATTTCAGTTGAGTTTTTTAGCAACGCTGGGATTGATTGTGACAGTACCACCGTTAACTCAGCGTTTGAATTGGTTGCCGAGCGCGATCGCATCTTTGATTGCTGTTCCTCTAGCGGCGACGATTTGGACTTTACCAGTCCAGCTTCACACATTTGGGGTTGTGCCAACTTACAGCATACTCTTAAATATCATTAGCACACCATTGATTTCTATTATTAGTATTGGCGGGATTATCAGTGCTATACCTGCGTTAATTTTGCCAGACGCTGGCGGCGTTTTCGCTGCGGTATTACATTACCCTACTGATTGGCTGATTAAGTTAGTGGAGTTTTTCAGCAAGCTACCTGGAAATTCTGTTGCTGTTGGCACGATATCTATTTGGCAGATGCTGGCAATCTATGGACTGATTATATTGGTTTGGTTGATGCCTTGGTGGCAGCAGCGTTGGTGGTTTGCAAGTGTGATTGCGGTTGCTTTGGTATTGATACCAGTTTGGCATTCTGCAAGTAGTTTATTTAAGATTACGGTGCTTGCAGCTGATACAGAACCAGTTTTAGTCATTCAAAACCAAGGAAGGGTAACGCTGATTAATAGTGGAGATGAAGGTACGGGACGCTACACAATTATACCATTTTTGCAACAGCAGGGTGTAAATCAAATTGATTGGGCGATCGCTCTTCATTTCCAAGGCAATGATAGCAATGGTTGGTTAGAGGTGCTGCAACGTTTGCCCATTAAAGTTTTCTATGATTATTCTGCTACCCCAGACAATATATTGACAAGTCAGGCTATCCAAAAGGAACTGCTAAAAAGTAAGGGAGTTTATCAACCTTTGTCCCTTGGTCAAACTGTGAATACCGGTTCGACAGTGGTGCAGTTAATCAATGACCAATTACCGATCTTGCAAATGCAAATTCAAAATCAAAGTTGGCTGTTGGTGGGTAATCTTAAGCGTGATGAGCTGCGTCAAATTCTCAAAAATAAAGCTTTGGTTCATCCGCAAGTGCTGTGGTGTGCTACTGAGTCATTGAAAGATTTGGTTTTGGCGCTGGAACCACAGATAGCGATCGCATCTAATGCCGACCTTGATCCAAAAATTTTCTCTCAGTTAAGTCAAAGCCAAACCAAGCTGTTTTTTACTGGGCGAGATGGGGCGATTCAATGGACTCCGAAGGGTGAGTTTGAGGCATTTATTCAAGCCACGGAAAATAGAGCTTCGGTATTGTAGAAATTTATAAGTTCGTGATATTGTAATTATTATAGGCTTAATATGTCTTATGGAGAGGTGTCCGAGTGGTTGATGGTGACGCACTCGAAATGCGTTTTAGGGAAACCTAACGGGGGTTCGAATCCCCCCTTCTCCGTTTTTATGTAATTCAAAACTATCCAGTATAGATAGCCAAACGCCTACCCTAAAAGCGCGAGCCTGCCCCTAATTTATAAATTAGGGGAAGAGTTCTGGATCAAACAATTAACTGCTTCTACCGATAAATTTAATACTGGAGTTTAGACTAGTCAGCAGTGCGAAACTCCAAACCTTTAATCAAATTCACAAATCATCCCACATTAAGATGGATATTTCAATGCTTTCAAGGGATTCATATTTTTACTTTGAATGGGGTTGATCAAATTGTCAATCTCACATAATAGCGTAACTTTATTTGGAATTTTCTCCCATCATCTTATCAAAAATACCATCTAATCTCTTCATCTAAAGAACAACAGAATAAAATAACAATTTATCAATATCCGAAGGAGAAAGTAATCGCTCCTTTAATTTTTATTGCTTAGATAAATTCCTTGATGAGGAAAATATTTTATATTTGATTATTTATCTTCAAAATCAGATTCGTTGAGTATTCTTTTCTTAATTATTCTGGTTTTTTGAGTTTTTATTAACTGTAATTTATTTGTACTTAAGATTTAAGTGCGGAATGTGGGGTGTAAAGAAACCACGATTTTTAATAGACATAAAAGTGAAAATTAAATATCCCTCAACCAAAACCCTTGTAGAGACGCGATAGTCCGAAGTCTGTACATTATTTTCCACGACGTTTGTCTAGTGGGCATTTATATCTCCTTCGTGATACACGCTAGCTAATGGCGATCGTCTTTTCCCTAAGCAAAGCACTACAAAACATTATCCGTGTTTTCCCAGCTACAAATACGCTTTCTTGATAGATTTAGACTTTGATTTTATTAATCGTTCAATGCAAGCTCTACCGAAGTTCAGTGCTTCAGCTTCTGTGAGAAAATAGCTTTGGGATTCCTGATACTGATTTTCTTCTGGCTCAGTATAATCAACAGTAACGCTGTTCAACTCTTTGTTCGATTCCAAAATCGACTGTTTGTAATTAATCATCCTAGCCTCCGTATATTTGTGGCGGTTGGCGAGGTGGGTGAAAAAACAGAATACACCACTGCCAACAATAACAGTGATGCCAGTTAGAAGAGCAAAAAGACAAATGCTTACAGCAAGCTTATGTCAAAGGTACTCCTCCCAATGCCGACGGAGTTAGCTGACGGGCTAAGACTGGAAGGTGTCTTTCTCTAAAAAGAGATTCGCCCCAATTACTGGTTCCTCCGCTTCTAATCTAGCCAACGTAGATTGAATTAGGCGATTTTACCCACTTACATTACTAATAAAATATACTGAGATGTCTTAATAGTCAAGGGGCTGATAGCTCGGAAATTACTTAGGGGTTGAAGCGGTTATCATTGGATCATTCAAGGCAGTTTGAGAATCTTAATTCAAAAATATATGCTAAAGCTATGGGGATGATTACGAAATCACCCCCACATTCCCCTATAATTAGAACTTACTTGCAGCACCCTTATAAGGAATATGCTGAAAACCCTGTGGCTTTAGCCCAGGGATGAAAGCTGAGAGAAGGCGTTTACGCCTCAGTGACGCAATGTTTTCTAATCAACTCTTCTAAATATTCACTAGCGCTAACATTGTTTGTTACGGCTAATTCCTGGACGGAATGCCAAGCTGTATCTGTAAGCATGACACCTCTTTTCTTTTTTGGTTCATCGTATAAAACCGGAGTATCTTTAATTCTTTTTCTGCCTTTACCTGTTGACATATTTAGAACATTCACCTATACTAGATATAGTATAAACAAAACAAGGGGGTGAGTCAATTTGCTAGTTCTAGAGTACAAAGTCAAAGCTAAAAAGCTTCAATATTTAGCGATTGAGGAAGCTATCAAAACTACCCAATTCATCAGAAATAAATGTTTGAGATATTGGATGGACGCGCCAAGAGAGGCAAAAATCGATAGGTTTGCTTTGAACAAGTACTCAACGGAATTACGCAACGAATTTAAATTTGTGGCTAACCTAAATTCAATGGCTGTACAATCATCAGCCGAAAGAGCATGGTTAGCAATATCAAGGTTTTACGATAACTGCAAAAAGAAGGTATCCGGCAAGAAAGGATATCCTAGATTCCAGCATGATAACCGCTCGGTTGAGTACAAAACATCGGGCTGGGTGCTAAACGCAACAAAACGCCGCATCACCATTACTGATAAAAAAGGTATTGGCGAGTTAAAATTGTTAGGTAAGTGGGACATTCAAACATACGCAGTTAAGTCGATTAAACGTGTTAGATTGGTACGCCGTGCCGATGGCTATTACTGTCAGTTTTGTATTGACGTTGAAGTTTCCGATATCCAACCAGAAACAGGTAATGAAATAGGATTAGATGTTGGGATAGAGAGTTTTTACACTGATTCCAACGGACATCAAGAAGCCAACCCAAAGTTTTTGAGGAAAACTGAAAAAGCTATTAAAAATGCTCAGAGACGTATTTATAAAAAAGTAAGAAAATCATCTGGACGCAAAAAAGCTAGAGGGATTTTTGCCAGAAAGCACCTGAGAATAAGTAGGCAACGTACTGAACACGCTAAGAAAATAGCGTGTCGCGTTGTGAAATCTAACGATTTAATCGCCTACGAAAATCTTCAGGTGTGTAATTTACTCAAAAACCATTGTTTGGCTAAGTCAATTGCTGACGTTAGCTGGGGTCTATTTAGAATCCCCAGAGCGTTTCGCCTCAGGCAACATTTGACCTAAGTATCCCCCGACGCCAACCTTAGCCAAATCTCCAAAAGTATCACGGAAGTTGTGGTCTGCGATCGCCAAGACTAAAGCCCCAATCACCAAAATAATTACAACCACAGAACGAACGCTTAATTTTTGTAGCATTCAATTCTCATCATTATTTTTATACTTTTGCTCAAGTTTTAGCTGTTTAATCTCTTCAAGTAAGCGGTTAAATTTGTGTTCGATTTTGCTATCAAGATTGTGCAACAAGTAGTCAACTTGTTCCTTGCGTTCAGCATAAATTGCGACATGTAAGGCAAGATTATGTTCTAGTGAATTTATGCGATTGTTGAAAGAATCTTTGGTATTTTCAATTGCATCGTAAATTGCAGCTTCTACTTGAAAAACCCTATAAATGACTACAACTAGCGCTGCTAATCCTAAAATAATATCAAGATTATTTTTCATAATTAAGAAGCTTTTAACCAAATAGTTGGTGCATCAGCCTCAGTGAGATTTGCTTGTGAAGCAACAGAGGGGAAAGTGCCATAGGTTAAATTAGCTTTAAAACCGCTAAAACTATATACTGACGGGTTTATCTGTCCTAAAAGATTGCTCAAATTAATAATTGAAGAGGCTAAAACTACACTATTTGGGCTAGTTTGAAGGGCTACAGCATACCATCCCGGACGAAGATAAACCGAACAAGATATTTGTTTAAAACCGACGCTAGTAAAAATAATTTTCCCCAAGTCGGTTACTAACTTTGATGGTAACCCCGACTCGACAGTGTAAATTGCTAGTCGCACTTCTTGTGCACTAGATAACGATTTACTGTTTTGAAAGACTAGAGCATCAAAGCTTTGTGCAAACGAAACAAAAAAATACGCATAAAAGACATAACCAGTGCCAAAATAAGTTAATGACGAAGAAGGGGTAAACGAAGTAGAAGCATAATATCTGCCCACAACAAAACCAGGATGAGATGAAGAGATTAGACTCGTCGTATTATCATTAAATAAAGGCATTATGCAAACTCTCTAACTAACGCACTACCATTAACAGCATCCCAAATACCGCTAATAGCACCAGTATAAGTAAAAGGAACTTCATAATATCCACTAGCGCCAACCCTAGCAGTAAAAGCGGAAGTGCTAGCAGTGGCACCCAATTCAACATACAAATTAGCAGTTGAATTATTCCAAATAGTCGTTCCCTTCCGCGCTAAATTTGCAGCAAGAATAGAAACCGAACTAGTGCTAGCAGTGACACTTGTAGCCGCTACGGTGCCGCTTGTAGATGGCGTAACCGTAACTTGAGCGGGATTAAATAAAGGCATAATTCACACTTAGATAAAAGAAATTATTCAAAGCCTTCTACAAAAGAAAGATGTGTAATAGCTGCGCTGATTGCAGAAACCTTTCCCGTGTAGAGATTTAACAAAGTAATTTCATAACTACCACCGTAGCCTTTGATAACAATCCCTTCATCAATAATAGCTTTTGACTTATCTTCTAAAACTAACGTGATATCAACTTGACTGTTGTTAATAAAAGCAGCATATTTGCGCTTGGAATTGCTATTAAGAATCCCTACAGGTGTGTTGGGAGTCAGATTAACTTTGCTATTTATAGACTTGCTAAAACTGCTAACTGAGGAGCTAGAAATCAATCCAGCGACATTATTAATCATTAGCCGGATCAATCAGATTATTAAAAAACTGACTAGTATCTACTGCCACGCGAAGACTATACTCAATTTCTGGCGCGTCAGCAGTGCCGATTAAGTCTTTTGAAACATATGTTATCGGAGACTTAGAAGGATTTTCACTTGCTCGTTCGGCGTTGACAGTAGTTGTTAAGTCAGATAATGCTTGCATTAACTTAACAGTTAACCCAACACATGAAGAATCAAAATTAATAGGGTCGTTGGTTAACTCGCTAAAGTTTAGAAGCACTTGAGAACCAACCAAACTAAGTGCATTAGGAGGTAAAATCAGACTTAAGGCTTGAAAGCTTAAACTCATAAATTTTCCGAACAAAAATTTTAGTAAAAGTGAGCCATTTTTTTAATTTGTATGACTCAAACAAAACTAATTAAGAGAAACTTGCTTTTCTTCTTCCAGCGATAGACTCGATTTTTCCCTTAACAGTAGTTCCCAATTGATAGTTCTTGTCTTCTAACTTTCCACCGGCATTTTCGCCAAAAATCTCAACTAATTTTGTTTGTGCAACAAGTAAATGAGCTGATTTCTTTTTACCACCAGAATCTTTGTATCGAATTCCAATACGCCACAAAACGCCTGTTCTCAATAATTCCTTAACAGAAATTATTTCTTCTGTTCCTGTTGGATCTGCGACTTTTTCGATCCCAACAACAGTTTTAATTGTCTGGTAAGCGTCTGAAGTTTTGAAATAATAGGTGTTTTTTCCGGTTCCTAAAGCAACCTTATGTAAAACAGGTAATGGCATTATCCTAGCCTCATGCGTCGTGGAATGTTAGTAGTTCTGACATCTACACCACCAACTTTTTTACTTAATAAACCACCCATTGCACTCGCGAATTTTTCAGCAACGCAAAGAATGCTTTTAATTTTTTTATTCTCAAGTCTGCATCGAATGCGGACGATATCGCCTTGTGCGATGTAAGTTGAGATATTAAGCTTGCCAGCGTAGGTAGTATTATCAGGAGATGGGGCTTTCTCTATGCCTACTACAGTTTTAATTTCAGTATAAATGTCCGGTAATAGTGCCATGTATTTTTTACCTTCGATGGTAACGACATGGGCAACTTTTTTATCTGCCATAGCAATTTATTGAAAGTTACTTAATTAACTTTATGCTTGTTTTTGAAGGCTTTACCACCGGGGGGGTTAAGGCTCCGCAAAATAATTGTTTGCTGAAGGTGTTACAAGTATTACTTCCGGAAATTTTTAACCCACTTTGGTTTCATGTCTTTACTACCCTCAGGGTAGTAGTCAGCGCGAATAACTTGCACTGTAATCTCTTTTAGTTTTTGTCCTTTTCTTTGACCTAGCTTTTGAAAGGAACCCTCAAGCATTTTTGGATTAATTAACTTTGATATTTCTTTTAAAAAGGATTCAGCGCCGTCTTTATCGAATGCGTTAATAATAACTTTACTGTTATCTTTGAGAGTTAAAATTCCTTCCCAACTACCTTTTCTATAAGGTTGGAAAGGTGATTCTTCCGGTGGTTTGTCGCTTTTTGGATGTGGAATTGTCATAGGGTAATAATCATTTCCAAGCGTCCCATCGTCTTTCTTCTCAGCAAATACATAAATTAATTGTGGTCGCTGTGCTTCGGGTCTTAGCTGCCACCATTCGGGCACAGTTGCAGTACAATTATTTTCACATTGTAGCGCTTCTAATTTAGCGATTCTTGCAAAGTTTAATATTTCCTGTGCTTCAAGTCCTTTAATGGTTTTTATTGTTTGTTCTTTAAACATAGGTTTTCCAGTCTTGCTATTACATTCTTTAAAAACTGCTACTTTAATATGAACAAATTCAAATTTATTTTTAAGTTCATCCAAATCATTTGAAATTTTCAAATTACAAGGATCTGAAGCACAAATATTTGGTGGTTTTGCTTCTGGCGGTATCCCTGGATCTGGTAGTTTCATATCAATAGGGGGAAAAAATGGTAAAGGCTTTTTTGTAGGAGTTGGGGACGGGGATGGGGACGGACTTGGTGAGGGGGCTGGTGCGGGTTCTGGGTCTTTATTAGGAATTATAATTGGAACAAAACCTACTAAAAAAGGAGTAGGTTCTGATGCCAATACTGCTTCAGAAGAAACTACTTTGATGTTAATTCCATCAACAAATTCAAATAATTTAGAAGTTACTTCATAGTTAGTCCATTTTACATATCCGTTATTTGAATCCGCTAATCTTTGAACACTTAAAATTTTTCCGTGTACGGTTCTAACGCTTGAAACAATGTGAATAGGAAGAAATTGATCGTTGATAAAATAAGCGTTTTTTGCGGAATAATCGTTCTTAAAAGGGGGGAAAGTTAGTGGAGGATCAAGTGATGGAGGATCGGGAAAGAAATAGGGAAAAACAACATCTGCAATAGCGCCCCCAATAGCACCCCCAATAACACCTCCGACAAAAGTTCCAAGTGGCCCCCCTAGACTGCCAATAGCGCCACCAACTACACCACCAACTACACCTCCAGCAGCCCCAAAAGCTGCTTGTCCGGGTGGTTGACCGCTGGCAACTCGTATCCCAAAATCGACCAATCCACCAACTGCGGCACCTCCTAAACCAGCTTTGGGAAACTTAGCGGGTTTTGGTAGGGGAGGATCGGCAGGAGGCGGAAAATATCCTTTTGGAGAGGGAGGAGGCGGTAAGTCTTTCGGTAAGGGGTTGGGAACTGGGTATTTATGTGGCTTTGGATTAGGTCTAAATTCCGGGGTGTTGTTGGGGACAGTTCCCGGATTAGGTATTGTTTTATATCCTGGTTTAGCTCCTGGTGTGCCACTAGGGGGAGCTAAATTTAAATCTGGGTTTGGCGGAGGAGTTTTAGGAGTTGGTTGACTTTTTTTTAATAGTTGTTCTTTTAATTTGATAATTTCTTCTAAATCTGACGGCGGGGTGATGTTCTTCATCGGTTTCGCCGTTAAATCGAAATTATCAGGAGGCACGACAGTTGCCTCACGCGGTAGAGCGTCACTAACGACTTTTTTGTAAAGGTCGTCAATTGCTTTTTGTTGTTTGAGGGCTTCGTTTAACTGTTGATTTTTGAGAATGTAATCTCGGACAGTGCTGTCAAAATTAATTGATTCTGGTGTTGCGCCGGGTGGAACTGCACTTTTAGAAGGTGTAGTCATCTGCCCTCCAGAATCAAAGTTAAAATTTTGAAACTGAGTTTTTGACTTTAACTCCGGTTCTTGAAATCCAAAATCAAATCCTGGTGGATTAGCTTGAAAAGGGTTTGGTTGTGGCTCAAACATTAAGCCGCAGTCTTAAATGCTGTAGGTATCGAAGCATCAGATAAAGGCAGAGCATAAGTCCATACGTTATTGGCTCCTGCAAGATGATCGGCACTGACTGGTACGCTTAAACGAATTAAAGCTCGATGTTTGTTATCGACTTCTACATAAAATATTCCACTTTGAGCAACTCTTTGACTATATCCAGGTGCCTCAAGTGCTGTGCCAGTCAAGTTGATTGCAGATAAAGACATTCCTACCCAGACCGCTAACTTTTCTAAAGAATCAATATTGGAAGGAATATCTGTAGCTGGATTTAAAGCGGTCATAGTTTTGGGAAATAAAAATATAAATCTGTTTTAATCCCCTATTAACTTTATGTAAATCTTGTTCTTCTCTGTAAAATACCAATATTTACTGATGGCTCAAAAGCTAGTCCAGATATAGGATAGACTCGGTTTTAATCCTCATCAACTTTCCAAAAAATTGATGTTTTACCTATTACGCAGGTAAAACATCAATGTTCTTTAAGCCAACCTATGTCCAAAAATAATCGCAGTGGACAGGCTGCTGTTTTAACAGACAGCGACCATCATCGCATCCGAAAAAATTTTAACTCACTCCATCACCGATTGATGTGGGATATCGCCCAATTTACGGGTGAAAGATGGGGCGCAATTATAAAGCTGAAAATCAGCGATGTCTACAATAATCGCGGGGAAGTCAGAGAAGAGATTACTTTTCGTGCCGTGACTCGCAAAGCTTCACCGGATGGGATAAGGCAGACGCGCCAAGTTCCGCTACATCCAACGCTTTATGAGATTCTTGCAAGCTATAAACCACCCCAAGGAATATGGCTGTTCCCAGGCATGGACGGGAAACACATCTCAATGCAAGCGGCTGATGCGGCTCTTAGAAGAGCTGTAGCCAGAGCCAAACTTGAAGGCAAAGGCATTAGTTCTCACAGCACTAGGAGAACTTTTATTACAGAACTTCACAAAAAGGGAGTGGACATTTACATGATCCAACAAATTACCGGACACAAGGATTTAAAGGCTTTGGGCGGTTACATCGAAAAAGATAAGAAACGAGTACGTGAGGCGATCGCACTTTTATGAAACCACTGTTACTATACCACCAACACTTGCAAGAAAGTTCCCAATTAATTGAAGGGCGTCTGCTGCTGATTGATTGCGAAACTAGGACGATTAAAAATACTTATATTGCCACATCTGGACTACCGGGCAACCAAAGTTACGATTGCTTGGCACAACGGGGCACCGGTCCAATTCCACCGATTAGTTTAACCGGGCTTGATTCTTACACTGTTACTACAGCCCCTCTGGATATGCCGAATGTTAGGGGAGTTGAGGGGGATTTTTACAAAATTGATCCGCATGAAGTAACAATTAACGGCGCCGAGCGGGGGGATTTTGGGGTACATCGAGATGCTAACGTGCCCGGTAGTAGCGGGTGTGTCGTGTTGCGAACCACTGTAGGCTGGCAAGCTTTCAGAAAAGATATGCACATCTTGGCTAGTTCTGAAATTAAGCAAGTACCGCTCTTGGTGAGTTACAGCCGATGAATAATTTATTTTTACAAATTGAAGATTTTTACGAAAAGTTGCAAAACGGTGAATTTGATGAACCGCTAGCCCTAGCGGGAGTACTTCAAAAATTATCTGACGCAGCTTGGCTGGAACTTGAGGAAGTTTACCAACCAAGCTTGAGGATTGACTAAAAAAACTTTTGTACAATTGTACTAAAGTCTGTTTTTGGCTTTATCAGCTGCTTAACTTCCTGGGGAGATTGATTCCGTGCGATCGCACATCTTATCGCTTGATAGTTTCCCAAAGCTTCGAGCGATCGCACGGAGCCTATATGGCACCGACGAATTTTGCGTCCCTCCATCCAGCAGTAACGCCAATAGTAATATTTTTTCTGGTTGCGTTCCACCCAATATTCCTCAGTCCAATGAATGTGTTCGGGAGCAACTTTATCAGTATCGTTTGCTACTTGCTCCCGAACACAGTTATCAGGCTTTTGGGCATTACTTGTGTCTGCTGTTACTTGCTCTTTGACGCACTCATCCCAGTAGGGGTCGTGTTCGGGAGCAGAAATTAAACAGGGGGGACAGGGGAGACAAGGGGACAGGGGGAGAAGGTCGAGTAGGGATAGTTGGGTATACATTTTGACTATCCCCTATGTAGTAGTTCATGCTGGCAAGAATGTTGAATCCCCGCTGGTTCTAACTTACGTAAGGTTGTATTGTTCATGGTAGATGTTTATTTTGGTTAAAGTCGCCGGCATTAGGCGACTTTTTGTTACTGATGTGAATGCATTTGCTGGATATTAAGCGATCGCACAAAATAAAACCGCCTTACCCAAGCAAGACGGTTTTATTCACTCTTATCGCTGTATGTAGGAATTTCTAAGATTTGTTCTAACTGCGTCAGCGCGTCTTCTAATACTTCGACTTGCTGCTGATGGTAAGCCAACTGTCTTCTAGCTTCATTGATTAGCTGGCGGTGGATTTTCCCAGTGATTCCGATAGTTGATTGTTCTCTAGTGGCAACTGTATCTCGTTGGTCGCTATCTTCTCTACCAACTGTGATCTGGTAAGTCCCATGCTTCTGGCTAGTGTTCGGAAAAGCTCCCACGCTTCGGGGTCTACCTTCAGCGTTCCAGATATACGATTTACTTTCTCCATTGTTCGCATTTATATCAACCCCTAAATTATTACACATCTAGACGTGCAGCATTGACATAAACGTATAAACGTGCAATTATTATATCTAGTGGACTGACAGATGTCCAATGTTGTTCAAAACACCAAAACCGAGGGGAGATAGCAGCCCCCTTATCCCAAAGACCTGCTGTGGTGTGAGACGACGAAACCAAGCCGCGAAACGTATTCAAACTTTCGTAGTGTCAACCGTGCTGTAGCTACAGTCTCTAAAAAACCTTCTTTTGGGCATTCTGCCTCTTTGCCAAAGCTCATAAGTGGCGGGTGTAAGTGCGAGCGCATCGTAGACTGCACGGGCAAGGCGGGAATAAGACCTGGGTGAAAATCCCTTTTTGAGGTAGTCGTTGGGGTAGTGTCTCGACGGACAGTTGACGCACGCAATTGTGTAGAATTTTACACATGGGAAAGAAGTATTGAGAAGCGATCGCGCAACGCACGCAGCCGGCTGCACCTTCTTTAAATTTCATGGAATCAGGAAAATATATAACCAAAAGTAAACGCATACGCCAACTTGAAAAACAGGTCTTAGAACTCCAAAAACACATCGAGGCTTTAACCATTTATCTGGATCAAAGTCACGAGATGCTGTTGCGTTCTAGTCCACGTTTAGCGAGGTCTTTAGAGCGCGATTGGCAAGAATTTAGAGTGCAACGAGGGTTAGATATGAGTGAAGAAATCAACCCGCCGCCAAAATCAAAGCAACCAAAACCTATGTATAAAAGTTTGCCTTTATTAGCCCGTCCTGACGCCCTTTTAACACGAGATCCAAACGGGCGTCTCGTCGCTTCACCTCGCCCAGACAAAGTTTAGTAGTGAGTTGAGGATTTGCCTATGAATTAAGGTTCGCTCTTCTTTTTCTGAATGCATACACCATTTTTGCTTGGGGGATTAGAACTAATCCCCCTTATTTAGGGAACTGCCAATTATGGACGAAACAACCACAAAAAAACCCAAAACGTCAACGCCTTGGGCTGTCCTTGATTTGAAAGACGAGGAAATTAAGATCGTAAGTCGGTTCAAGACTATGTACGATGCTACTTGTTACGCAAGTATACTGCGACAAAACAACCCCGTCGGAAGATTTGAAGTGAGATTTTTATCTACCGAGACTTTTTATGCCGATTAAAACCATTACCTACAATACGAGTCAAAAATAGCGCTTTCTTAACCAAAGCTGCACCCGCTGACACGGAAGAGCTTATTGAACCGTTATTTTAGGGAACACACAGCTGTGAGGAGTGCGATCGCACGAACCATAAACCCAATTAAAGATTGGCATGACCAATATTAACATCAATTCGACTATTGTGTACATCTGTAAACTGCCTACCCAAGGCTGGATTAATTTAGCCTTAATCCGCCAAATTCAATATGAAGATTTAAACTATGCCCCTGTAGCCCTTGTAACTTGGAGCAATGGCGAGAAGCAAACTTTTCATCGTGATAACGCGCAAGCTTTAATTGATAGTTGGAATGAAGTTACACGAACTTTAGAGCAGCCGTGTAATCATCGACAATTAAATCGGAGGTGTCAATGAAACTACAAGGTGAGAACATTTTAATGGACAAAAAGGAATTTTTAACTAATTGCTTATTTACTGGCATTGCCTGTCAGTTACTGGCACAAATGACCAACAGAGAGTTAAGCGATTGGATGGAATACTTGTCTAACAAGGCGGATGAACAATTTAACCAAATGTCTCCAAAACAGCGCAAAGGCATGATTAAGAGCTACGTACAAGCTAGCCAAGGAAAGTTTGATGAAAATGGTTTGCCAATCGAAACTTGCAGCGCTTGCGGTTCGGAGCGTGTTTACTTTGATACTGTGTTCGGATTTTTTGAATGTGAAAGTTGCAATAGAGTTTGGGCGTCCGATGAAGACGATCCAGACTACAGAGAACTGATTGAAGATCAGCAGAGTTTGGGCGTCCAATGAAGACGATCCAGACTACAGAGAACTGATTGACGATCAACCCGCCTGACGAGGCTACTTAAACCCAGTAGCCGAAACGGTGGAGACATCCACCGTCGCGGATTGGGTCCAAACCAATCATGCCCCAAAAGTGCGGAAATTGGGGCGTTGATTTAGAAAAGCGCCATTTATGGCGTTTACGTTTTCAAGCGCCGCTATCCCGCCTCACTTGGGTTCCCCAGTTCGTTTAGGAGTGAATCGCGCCCCTCGTGTGTGGGGCGTTAGGGTGATTCTGGCGATTTAAAACTGGGTTTAACCGTAACCAAAATAAACATCTACACCTAACATCTGAACCATGACAATTGAATTCAAAAGCCTGGGTATTGATGTTTCTAAATCATCCGTCACAGTGCATTTACTATTATCTTATCCCAAAGGAGGGTTAAAGAATTATTGGGAGAAAACCAGAAATAAAGCATCAACTTTCTATCCCAGTTTCTACAGCAATCCCGATGCTAAAAAAAAACAGAAAAGCGCTTTTGACTTTGCTGATTATGTCAAGGAAATAAATCCACAGCTAGCAATTCTAGAGCCAACAGGTAATCACTACTCGCGTCTTTGGGCGTCGATACTAGAAAGCCTGGGGGTAAAAATTCTGTGGGTTGGTCACATTGAGTTACGGCGTTATCGCGGCGGTAAAAACCTACCAAATAAGTCAGACTCTGCTGATGCTTTGGCGATGGCTGCATATCCTTTAGATGATGAACACCACACGGAATCGGGGGAATTAAATTTAAGATACTTCCTCATGCACCGTCCCGACCCCATCGACAGTTTACGGGAACTATGCCAGCAACTTGAACACCTTAACCGGGTGCAATCGCCTATTATCAATTATGCACGGCAAATGCTAGCTTGGCAGTTCCCAGAAGTAGCTCATATGAAGTCTACAAGTGCCGAGAATCTACCTCCATTATGGGGATGGCTGGCTTTGCGTGAATCTGAAGTGTCCCCTACTAGCTGGAAACGTTTACAAAATCAATATAGCAAGTCAATCGCCAAAGCTTACAATCTCAGTATCGATCCGCTGTTGCAGCTTCATGCTGATTGGTTGTGTGATATCAAAAAAACTGAGCACCACATCGAGGACGAAATCATAACACTGTTAGCTGACGACTGTTTTAAGGTTTACAACTCGATTTTTGACGTTTTTGGTTTTGGACTAAGAGTGCGATCGCGCTTGCTGAGTCGGATTTATCCCTTTGAGGCTTTTTTAAGTGCTGAGGGGAAACCGCTGATTGAGCATGAAGTCAAAGAAGTCAAAAAAGTTGAAAAGGAACGACGGGATGGGGTAAATGTAATTAAAGCTTTTCCCGGAGATATTAAACGAGTCAAGCGCAACCGCAGCCGTGATGCTTTTAAAATGAGAATCGGTATGGGGACGGTGCTGGAGCAATCGGGTGATGAGTTGGTAGAAAAAGCATCGGGTTCAGCGCTGTGTCGAATGGCGTTGTGGCAGTATGTTTTGTGCCAAGTGGAAACTGGGAAATTAAAACCAAACTCAGTTACAAAGCGACTTCTAGACTATAAAGACTCTTTGAAAAATCTGACAACCCCTCAAGGCAAGCAGCTACTCAACGGTAAACACTTGCAGGGTAAACTTATGGCGAAAATCGCAAATATGCTTTTTGACGAATTGGTGAAGGCTTTAGCCAAACCAAACAACTAACTAGAGTGAAAATGGATTGAGTATTTTGCTGGTAAATTTGGTAAATTAGCAATCAGCGTGCAACCTCATTACACCTCACAAAAATGTTCAGGTTGTGGTGTAATTGTGAAAAAATCTCTATCAACTCGCACCCATATTTGCAGCTGTGGATGCAATTTGCATAGAGATGAAAATGCAGCAATTAACATTTTGAATCTTGCAAAAGCTAGGGGTGGGCAATCCCAAAGTAACGCTGTAGGAGTCGGGGTCACTACTCTAGTTGGTGCAAGCCTGCTAGAGCAAATTCTGACGTAGATTACAGAATCTCCGTGGCTTTAGCCCGGAGAGTGTCAATCAGCAATATCAACTAAACTTTCAACCTAAGAATCAGCCAATGTCGGAGAAGTAAAAATACGAGAGTAGAGACTTGATGGCTGTTGCTCGGCGAATACTGGTAAAACCTGACGCGCATGAGTTGCAACTTCCACTGCCTTAACATCATAAGTCTGCATTGCTAACTTAGGATAGAAGCCGATACCGATGATGGGAAGCAGCAGACAAGCAGTAATAAACAACTCGCGAGGATTAATATCAGGTAGTGTAGCTTCTATTTGTAACTCTTGATTTTGCTTACCGTAGAAGACTTGACGTAGCATCGACAGCAAGTAAATCGGAGTCAAAATGACGCCCACCGCTGAGAATAGGACGACTACGACTTTGAAGCTAGAACTGTAAACGTCACTGGAAGCGATACCGAGAAATACCATCAATTCACCAACAAAGCCACTCATTCCTGGTAAAGCCAGAGAAGCCATTGCACCAGCTGTAAACACTGCAAAGGTTCTCGGCATTACTTTTGCCATGCCACCCATTTTGTCCATCATCAAGGTGTGGGTGCGTTCGTAAGTTACCCCTGAAAGGAAGAATAAACTAGCGGCAATCAAACCGTGAGAAAGCATCTGTAACACTGCACCACTCATACCAATTTCAGTGTAGGAAGCCATGCCAATCAGCACAAACCCCATGTGGGCAATGGAAGAGTAAGCTAAACGACGCTTGAGATTAGTTTGAGCAAAAGCGCAACAAGCACCGTAAACAATGTTGACTACACCCAAAATCGCTAGCACTGGAGCAAAATAAAAATGGGCATTAGGTAGCATTTCCATATTGATGCGGATGAGGGCATATCCTCCCATCTTCAACAATACACCTGCTAAAATCATTGAGCCGGGAGCTGATGCTTCTCCGTGGGCATCAGGTAGCCAAGTGTGTAAAGGGAAAATCGGCAGCTTTACACCAAAGGCAATTAAGAAACCTGCGTAAGCCAACATTTCTAAAGCTTTGGGATATTGCTTCATTCCCAAAGTTGCCATGTCAAAGGTGACGGTATCTCCAGAAAATGCGATTGCAAAACCCGCAATTAAAATAAATATTGATGCAGCAGCTGTGTAAAGAATGAATTTAGTAGCTGCATATTGGCGTTTCTGTCCTCCCCAAATGGAAATTAGCAGGTACACCGGTACTAATTCGATTTCCCACATTAAAAAGAATAACAGCAAATCTTGCGCGAGAAACACCCCAAGCTGGGCGCTGTACATTGCTAACATTAGCCCATAAAACAAACGCGGCTTGTTTGTAACTTTCCAAGCCGCGAATATTGCGAGGGTATTAATTAAGCCTGTCAGCAGTATCAAGGGCATTGACAAACCGTCAAGTGCTAGAGACCAATTCAAACCCAACTGCGGTATCCAAGGATAGCTTTCTACTAGTTGGAATGTTGAACTTTGAAAGTCGTAGTTTTGCCATAAGGCATAAGTTATTAAGGCAAAGTCGGCGATCGCTATTCCCAAACCATACCAGCGGACGGTTTTACCCTCTTTATCTGGGATAAACGGAATGGCTAGGGTAGCCACTAGGGGCAAGAGAACTATGGTTGTTAACCAAGGAAATTCAACGGCATTCATCACTGACAATCAATTTGTTTTTTCTCTTTTGATTACATTATATTAAGGAATTTATAGTTTTGTAAAGCTGATTTATCTCGAAACAATCGAATCTTTGGCAAAATTAAGAATAAATACTTATTTTGACCGATGAATCTATTCTTAAAATGAAGTTTTGCTAAGTCAATCAAAAACAGCAGCCATTGCTACCGTTATAAAAATTAATATAAATTACTTCTGAAGGAGGATGTTTATAAATAAATACTATTAATTTAAATCCCAAATACTTGGTAGAGAGGGGAAATTTGAGCCAACGCGTTGTGGTCAGTCTACGAGTACGGTTGCCTGTACCCTCTATTCGTAGTATCTCTGGTATCGCATTTCTACAGGTCTAAAATCAATACCAAAAATCCTTAACAGTATTAGACATCTTTAGAAAAGAGGTAGAGACGTGGCATTTGGTAATCTCTTGGGTTCAGGCAACGCATAATTAATTTATACGCCTATATCTGGGGAATTTTATGCTTGAATAGTGCTGCTTGCACCTTGAGTATCAAGACAAAGCGATCGCACAATAGCCGTAATTCCTTCAAGTTTCCAAGCAGCACCCATCGCTGTCGCTACAGCTTGTGAGTGCAACTCATCCGTCAACGCTAACAAAGTAGGTCCTGCACCACTAATTACCATCCCATAAGCGCCTTTTGACAGTGCAGCTGAATTTACCGCATCGTACCCCGGAATTAGCGCTTTTCGATAAGGCTGATGTAACTTATCTTGTAAGGCTGCCTTTAACCAATTACTGTTGGCAGTTTCCAAACCGCGCAATAATAAGCCGAAGTGTGCAGTATTGAAAATTGCATCTGCACGACTTACTTGAGTTGGGAGAACTTGCCGCGCTTGTTTAGTTGAAAGCTCAAAATCAGGAATCGCTACCACTGGCAAAAGATGATTATGCCAAGGAATTTCACAAATCTCCCAAACTGTGTCAGTAGTTGCAGCAAGACGACATCCACCCAGCAAAGCCGGAACGACATTATCCGGATGTCCTTCCATAGCGATCGCTAACTCCATTACCTGCGACTGACTTAAAGGTTCACCTGCCAACAAATTAGCACCAACCAATCCCCCAACAATCGCTGTTGCCGAACTACCTAAACCCCGCGCTAAAGGTACGTCCATGCCAATCTCTATTTTTACAGGTGGCGGTGTCTGCTGCAAGTGTTGGTAGAAAGTCACAAACGCCTGATAAACTAAATTACTCTCATCAGTTTGAACTTTTTCAGCCTCCGCACCTGTAACAGAGATCGTTACTTCACCTTTGTCAAGACGAGTGAATTTAAACTCGTTGTAAAGCGTCAAAGCTGCGCCAATACAATCAAAACCCGGTCCTAAATTGGCGGTTGTGGCGGGAACTGTAACAGTTACACAAGAAACAAGAGACATTTTTGACACTCCCCTGGCTGTTAAGATTTCGCTTCGCTCATCTTAACTAAAAACCAGGGGATTCTTGGTTCATCGAGACCACTTAGATTAGGTTCCTTGCGTCATCTAAAGATAGAGGTGGGACTCTCCCCAAGCGTTAACTTTCCGAGGCAAGAGCGGTAGTTGCAAGAAGTGCAAGTCCTGTTTTATTGAAACGATTTGTTTCAAAATTCTGATTTGTCTAGCTCCTACGAATCTTTTACCTACTGCTAGGAAGAAACTAGAACAATGCAGTAGAACCGCATAGATTCGATTGTCAAGGTTCAGATTACCGTTAGGTAGTTAGGTTTTTATACAGGTTGATTACCTTGCCTGCTATCCTTAATTGTAGCAATATGTCAAGGGACAAAATGCTTAGAGTTCGGATGTCTGATTACGAATTCGAGCAATTAAAACAAGAAGCGAATAAACAGGGTGTTTCGATGTCTGACTTAGTGAGAAAGTTGATATCGAAATTGCCAAAACCAAACATCAACGCAGGGTAAACCCTGCGTCGTGGCTTTCATCCCTTGGCTGAAGCCGAAGGGTTTTCAGCCTACTCTCTTATAAAATACTTAGCAATCATTAACCAGCATCTCACATATAGGTAATCTTAGATCGGGAACGGAGTATTACTTAAAAATGCTTCTAAATCAGGTACATCTACCCAGGTTTTTCTCAGATTCGATTGATGAGCTAAATCCATCAACAACTGAGAGTAAGCTCCTTCTCGCAACGATGGTGCGATCGCCTCACCTCGATCAATTCCCTGCACCCATTGCTCAATTACGCGAATAAACGCAGAAATTCGCCCATCTCCATAGTTTTTGGTAAAAGTCAAGTGATTGGGAATTTCTATTTCCGTCAGCGGTAAACCTACTTGGGAACCTTTAACTCGAAATCCGTGTATGTAATCTTTTTGATTTTCGCTTCCCAAAACTAATGTACCTTTATCGCCATACACTTCTACCCAATGGGGACGTGGTGCATGAACTACTGCACTGATGGAAAGTTGACAAGGTGTTCCATCCGCCAATTCCAGCATTAACATACAGGTGTCATCGCTGTCTACTAATTTTGATTCTCCGGTAGCGGGGTCAACTCGTGTGGCAATGGCAGTACTTAAATGAGCGTTTAATCTGCGTACCGCTCCAAATAGCCAGTAAATGTAATCAAAGGCATGGGAACCTAAAGATCCTAAAGCACCACCTCCTTGGTCTTGACGAGAGTACCAATTCCAAGGACGCGAAGCATCAGCCCTGGAAGCACCTAACCAATCAATTCTAATTAAACGTTTGACACCGACGTAATCTTGTGATATGAGCTCAGATAATAATTGCCACCCAGGTACGAAGCGAAATTCAAAATCTACTGTTGCAATTACGCCTTTTTGGTTCGCTAAGTGATAAAGTTCTTTTGCTTCGGCTGCATTTAAGGTGGTGGGTTTTTCTAATAATAAATGTTTCCCGGCTTGCAGTACTGTTTTTGCCATTTCATAATGCATAAATGGCGGTGTAGAGATGCTGACGGCTTGCACTTCATTTAAAGCAACAATGTCTGCAATTGTATCGCAAGCGTGGGGGATACGATGAGTTTGGGCGATCGCTTTGGCTTTTTCTAAGTCTTGGTTATATACTGCAACTACCTGGGTACGAGGATGTGCCTGAAATCCGGGAATGTGGACTTTTTGCCCAAATCCTGTCCCCACCACTGCAACACCAACCACACCCTGATTTATTTGCCATCCAGAAGCCATATATTTACCTAAAATATCAGATTATTTTTCGGCTTTCAGAAACCGAGTTTATTTGCTTTTGCTATATCAAAAATCTAATTGTAAATGGATAACGATAATACTCACCTCTATAAGCTTTAATAGCAGCACAACTGACTACAAATGATTGGAATAAAAGCATCAGTAGAACCATCGCACTACAACCAGTTAGTAATGTGCGGAAAATTATCTCTATATAATTTACTCTGCCATTGCTGGTCATAGCAAGACCAAATCCTGTAAACACTAGCAGCAACGATATAATTACGAGGATTAAAACATAAAATGTCAGTGAGAGTTGAAAATTTAAAGATTCTTTACCTTGAAAGTCAACCCACGTATATTGTGTTTTTTTTATTCGCCAAATAATCAATGGTGCTAAAACATTTAGCGGTAAATACAGAGGAACGCCGATAATTACTACTAAAATTAGTAGTATCCACGCTAATAAAGCTGAGAGATGACACAACATCGCCCATATACGGATTTGTTGCTTAATTTTTCCTCTCATGGCTTTTTATCTTTTGGTGGATTTACGGAATAATTATCCACCGTACCATATATGAAAGGAGTCAAAAGTCAAGAGTCAAGACTCAAGAGTCACTTAAATTGTGAATTTTTCTTTAAAATCTTAATATTTCTCGGTCATAGTTTTCGCTTTTGGGTTCTATTTCCCAAACGTTTCTTTAAAATCTTAATATTTCTCGGTCATAGTTTTCGCTTTTGGGTTCTATTTCCCAAACTATGCCTTCACCCGATTCTAGACCTACTTCTACAAAGAGTTGCTCTACGGCTGTTATAGCTATATCTTCGTTGTTGGGGAAGGTTTGTAAATCTTCGGTGAGTAGTCTCAGTTTAAATCCACCGGGAATGGCTGCACCTACGGCGGCGTTACGCAATTCAAAGCGCCAAACAGTTGATTCTCCTTGGTTTTGTGGTAGAATGCGTAGCTCATAGGTTTGACCGGCGATCGCTAACTGCCGAGAAAGAATTGTCTGTGGTTGTGTTTCTTCCACACTCCGCGCACCGCCGACGCTTAGTTGCATCAAGCTTCCCCAGCCGATGTTTTCTGCAAGTTGAGAAACACCACTTTGCAACCATTCGATAACTGACCATTGTTCTGGTAGTCCCAAACGGCGTTGATATAAGCTTTGTCGCCAACCGCCATGTTCAATTAGCGCACCCCAAAGTTGAAAAGGGATAGCTAGTCTGGGTGTGATTATTTCTGGATTTGCTAAACGAGAAATTAAATTTTGTGCTTGTTCTTGTGGTAAGGTTGGAAGCTGGGGAATTGTTTGGGTACTTTGTTGCGGACAAAGTTCTAGCGTTAAAGTTAAAACATTGATGTCGCTAATAATATCAAGAGCATCAAGGGAATAAGTGCGATCGCTTGCATCATAACTTCCTTGATTTTTCAATTGTTCATAACTACAATAGCCCCAAACCCGCACATAAGCCTCATCCGGTTCTACTTGCACTGCTAAATAATAATCACCAGCTAAACTAGATATATCTACCCATTCTTGCTGTACTCGCAATTCACTTAAATCCATCGCCTCGCTGGGAACCAAAATAAATCGAATGCCGTCTGATACAATTGCAGTCCCATTCACCAGTTCCCAAAGACTTGCTAAAGCATTAATATTCGGCGATACTTTTGCCTGGGGTGCAAAATCCGTTTGCAACCACGCTAAAACAACATTCAAGCAAAGTTGATTTAAATAAGCTTGATAACCAGAACTAGGATGAGAAAAAGATTGACTGTGAAGATACGCTTGATTTTGGATGTTGGCAGGTATTTCTAAAATCAAATCTGTTGGGGATGCAAAAGTAAATAAGGCAGCGTTAACGGTCATAAGAATTACTCCAGGAATTTTGGCTAGGCTTGGGGGGTACTAGGGACTAGGAACTAGGGACTAGGGAAAATAAATTTGATTCCTTGTGAACCCTTACCCCTTTCCTTTTCCCAAATAAGTCCAAGAGGTTTAATAAGAAGATACGCTGTAGTAAGCTTGCAGCCATTCCTCCATTACGGTACTCATATTTTTGAGTAGGTCTGAGGTGACAGAAATATGCAATTTCTCACTACTCCACTGAGCCAAATTTCGCAGTAAAATTTCTCTAGCTTTTGTGAGTCGTCGTGAGACAGTGTATTGCTGCAAAATTAGTTCTTTGGCAATTTGCTGCTGAGTCAGCCCCTGACTATAATATAGTTGCAAAATTTGTTGTGCTTCTGCTTCTAGTTGGGCAACTGCGACGGCTAAAACTTTGTTAATCTCAGATTGGTGAGAAATTCTGGTTTGTTCTTCTTGTTGAGTAATAATTTGGGTAAGTACTGAATCTACCTCTCCAGCGAGATTATCTATCCACTCGGTTGTATCTTGACCAGTGGGGGAAACATTAATCGATGCCAAAGGTGGATAAAGATAGTTTCGCGCATGTTTGGCACAACTGAGCAGCCAAGTTTCCAAAATTTGCGAAGTTACATTTTGGTTACTTTGGGAATTATAAGCTATCGCGATCGCACTCCATGTATCATCGTCTGGTCGAGAAAGTTGACGTGTTCCCTGAGGCTGCTTGGGAATATAAAGCGTTTTAAAACAATTCCAAACTAGGACGTAAGCCGTAACAGTCTCTGGAGATAAGCCAGCATTTTGCAAAGACTCTACCAAACGCTTTTGACTAATTTTCCGCAACATTCCCCATTCTGTACAGATATCAATTTCGCCGCGTTGACGCAAGGTTTCACGGATGACGCTACCAAAGATAGCGCTGGCATAGTTTTTTAAGATAAAGCCTTGGTTAGGATTAAAACCTTTGAGGACTTTATCGACAGAAGCGATCGCCATTTGAAAACAGTCTGGTAACTTGTATTGAGTACTGCTAAAACTAGTGGACGTTTTTTGGGATGTCCAATAGCAGATTTCTTGTAAATAAGCAATCAGATGTTCTTTGGCAAGTTTCTCTAACTGCTTTTGGGAGATATAATTATACCAATAAAGTACCCAAAAATTCTCGGACGTTTCTTGTGGCGTTTTGTTTACACAATTTTGGATACTGCGACGCAGTTTACTATCCGTCGCCCAACTGTGAAAGCGATCGCCATTAAATTGCACAAAAGTGGAAAATATGGAAATAATACTTTGTCTTGGATGCATAAAACACAATATCTCGACCTACGCAAGGAGTGCAAGCGTTAAAAGACGCCTCCACAAACTTTACTACAACCAACCATAATCATGTTTCGGCTTGAAGTTAAATATTTAAAATTTTTGAGAATTGGGTAATTAAGAATTGGTAATTGGGTAATTGGGCTTTTCCCCATTACCCATTCTCTATTCCCCAAGGCGTGCAAATATTAAGATTTTAATCTACTTTGTTAAATATGTGTCCAATCGGTGTTGGTACTAGTCGCTCAAATCAAATAAAAAAAACAGATACAAGCAAGCTGTGGTTAATTCTTGTGGGAGTAAATAAATATCAAGATAAAGGACTCCCTCAGCTAAATTATTCATCTGTCGATTGTCAGGGTTTAGCGGATGCTTTGACTGGAGCTACCAGACAATTTCCGCAAAAAGAGGTGAAAATTCACCACGATTTTGCTTCTTTAGCACCTTCTTTGGAAAATGTGCGGATCAGTCTCCAAGAAATTAGTGCTGCATCTTTACCCCAGGATATGGTTTTATTTTATTTCTCCGGGCATGGAATGCTAGAACCAAATTCTCAGGAAGCATTTTTATGTTTAGCAGATACACAAAAATCAAACTTAAAAAAAACAGGTTTAGGATTACAAGAATTATTACAGTTATTAAATAATTGTCCAGCGCAAAATCAGTTAGTTTGGCTGGATGCTTGTCACAGCGGTGGAATGACGCTGAGGGGAACACTCAGAGAACCGTTGTTAAACCCGACAACACAATTAGTAGAAGTATTACAGCGTTCTGCCGCGAAAAGTAAAGGTTTTTATGCTTTGCTTTCTTGCGATAATAATCAGCAATCTTGGGAATTTCCAGAATTGGGACATGGGGTTTTTACTTATTATCTAATGCGCGGGTTAAATGGTGAGGCAGCAGATTCCAAGGGAATAATTTATGCTGATGGACTTTATCGGTATGTTTATCATCAAACGTTGCAATATATTGATAAAACTAATCAACAGTTAAGATTAATTAATCAGCAGAGAAGAGGCAAAGGAGATACTCAGCTTGAGCGCGAATATCCTTTACAAACTCCCAAAAGAATTGTCGAAGGAGTTGGGGAACTGATTTTAGGAGTTAGGCAAGAAAAAGCTGATGATGATGTACATGGTCGATTGGGGATAGTTGTAGAAGGACTATCAGGAAGTACGAAAACTTTAGATATTAGCAAGTTTTTGGGTAATGTTGGCGGTTTTAACTTGGAATATTTGCAAGCGACAAAAGCGAGCGCTGATGATGTGCGTTCATCGATCGCTCGTCTATTACACTCTCCTGAATCAAGAACTATTTTACTTTATTTGCGCTTCCGCATCGAGGAAACTGAAGCTATTGATGGTTTGGTGCTGGGAGAAGATATCCGCATCAAGCGATCGTGGTTGAAACAACAATTACGCCAGTGTAGCGCTAAACAAATCATCATTCTTGATTGTCCTGGTTCTGCTGCATCTCTAAAAGATTGGGTAGAAGATTTGCAAATCGACTCCCAAGAAGGACAGTGTATAATTGCTTGCGCTTCTCCAGCGTCGTCAACTGAAAAATTCGCCCAAACTTTATTTGATACTTTAACAGCCGCAGCGGAAGCAGACGGATTATCTGCGGCTGGGGCGATCGCTCAATTGCAACTACAATTAGCAGGTAGCGATATTCCTTTCTACGTATGGCTTTCCGGTACGCAAGGTATTATCGAAATCTTAAGAGAAAAAACTTATATGCAAGAGCGAGAACATAAAGCCGGATTAGATTTAGGTATTTGTCCATACATGGGATTAAGTGCTTTTACAGAAGTAGATGCCCAATATTTTTATGGGCGTGAAGGCTTAACTCAGCAGTTAATTCATCAATTGCGCGATCGCTCATTTCTTGCCGTCGTCGGTGCTTCTGGTAGCGGTAAATCTTCAGTTGTCCAAGCCGGCGTCATTCCCCAACTGCGACTAGGTAAACAAATCCCCAGCAGCGAACAGTGGCTAATTAGAACTTTACGTCCAGGTGCTAATCCTATAGAGGTTTTGGCACAACGGCTGGGAGGGGGCAGGGGACAAGGGGGACAAGGGGGACAGGGGGGACAAGGGGGACAAGAAGAAATTTCTATATCTTCCTTGTCCTCCCACTCTCCCTTGTCCTCCTCGTCCTCCCCCTCCCCCCCCTCCCCCCCTCCCCATCTCCTCCTCGAGGGAATCCTGCACCAGGGTGTAGAAAGTTTCGTCTACTGGCTGCGTAATCGACCAGAACCTATGATTGTTTTGGTGATAGACCAATTTGAGGAATTATTTACTGTTGTCTCAACTACAGACAGAGAGAGCTTTTTAGAGTTGGTGCTGGGAGCTGCGGAATACGCGAAAGACCGTTTTAAGTTAATTATTAATTTACGAGCGGACTTTATTACCTCTTGTTTGGAAGTACCGAGACTGGCTGAAGTTTTACAAGAGTCGAGTGTATTAGTTCCACCCAGGCTGAGTTTAGACGATTATCGGCGGGTAATTGTTAACCCGGCTCAACAAGTAGGGTTAAAACTAGAACCAGAACTAGTAGAAGTTTTACTGCGGGAGTTAAACCATTCTGTAGGTGATTTACCTTTGCTGGAGTTTGTTTTAGAGCAGTTGTGGCAACATCGCTCTACAGGTAAGTTGACTTTGCAAGCGTATCAAGAAGAACTTGGTGGAATTAAAGGAGCATTAGAGCGATCGTCTCAAGCTCTTTACGAAAGTTTAGACCCCCAAGCGCAAGAATGTGCTAAGTGGATTTTTCTATCTTTAACGCAGTTAGGGGAGGGCACAGAAGATACTCGACGACGGATACACAAATCAGAGTTGATTGTGAAAAAATATCCGGCTGCGTTGGTGGAGAGAACTCTGCAAGCGTTAACTGCTGCCAAGTTAATTGTGATGAACTTGCAGGAAGAG
>NZ_JAOWRF010000318.1:0-12503 GCF_025753815.1 Plectonema radiosum NIES-515
CCCCCTCTCAAGAACTCTCCCACTCCTCACTCTATCCGTAATGCTACGCGATCGCCATTACTTACCCGCTTGCAAACAAGTCCATCAATAGTTACACTTTTTAAAACATTCTCATTTTTGCACTTGCGACAGCAAAGCACTTTCAACCGCCCAAACGCCTAAAAAAAACGTTTGTCTTGTTCTTCGGGAACAAAAAATGAATTTTATCAAATAAAATTTATTGCGTGCGGTGAAAACGGGCGATCGCTACCTTTCGGGGTAAGATTACCTTCTTGGTGTGAGCATTGCCAAATTGTCCACATTGCCTGACTTTGAAGGCAAAACTGTGGAAGAATTTGGTGGCAATAACAAAAACCCGAAAACTTGCTTGTAAACATAATTCGTCGAGGAGGAGCGTAGTCAATGGGACTACCCTGGTACCGAGTACATACAGTCGTTCTGAACGATCCGGGTCGGCTGATATCTGTACACTTGATGCACACAGCTCTAGTGGCAGGCTGGGCTGGTTCGATGGCTTTATACGAACTAGCTATTTTTGACCCCAGCGATCCCGTACTAAACCCAATGTGGCGTCAAGGGATGTATGTTCTACCCTTCATGTCACGCTTAGGTGTAGTTGGCTCTTGGGGAGGCTGGAACGTCACAGGACAGCCCGGTTACGATCCTGGTTTCTGGTCATTTGAAGGTGTAGCCGCTGCTCACATCGTTCTTTCTGGTCTATTATTCTTAGCTGCCGTTTGGCACTGGGTTTACTGGGATTTGGAATTATTCCAAGACCCCCGCACTGGTGAACCCGCTCTCGATTTGCCAAAAATGTTTGGCATTCACCTGTTCTTATCTGGTTTACTTTGTTTTGGTTTTGGTGCTTTTCACCTCACCGGGCTATTTGGACCGGGGATGTGGATTTCTGATGCCTACGGCTTAACCGGTCACGTTCAAGCAGTAGCACCTGAGTGGGGACCTGCTGGGTTTAACCCCTTTAACCCTGGTGGGGTTGTGGCTCACCACATTGCTGCTGGGGTGGTTGGTATTATTGCTGGCTTATTCCACCTGACAGTACGACCCCCCGAACGGCTTTACAAAGCTTTGCGGATGGGTAACATCGAAACTGTACTTTCTAGCAGTATTGCCGCAGTATTCTTTGCCGCCTTCGTCGTTGCCGGTACTATGTGGTATGGTAACGCGACTACCCCAATTGAACTGTTTGGTCCTACCCGTTATCAATGGGATCAAGATTACTTCAAACAAGAAATTAATCGACGCGTACAAGCTGACGTTGCCGATGGTGCAAGTCTGGAGGCAGCTTGGTCACGAATTCCCGAAAAGCTGGCATTCTTTGACTACGTAGGCAACAGCCCCGCTAAAGGTGGTTTGTTCCGCGTCGGACCGATGAATAAAACCAATGGTGTTGCTTCATCTTGGTTGGGTCATCCAGTCTTCAAAGACAGCGAAGGTCGGGAATTAGATGTACGTCGTCTGCCGAACTTCTTTGAAACCTTCCCAGTCATCTTGACCGATGCTGATGGTATTGTCCGTGCGGATATTCCTTTCCGTCGGGCAGAATCAAAGTACAGCTTTGAGCAAGCTGGTGTGACTGCTAGCTTCTACGGTGGTCAACTAAACGGACAAACCTTTAAAGATCCAGCTGATGTTAAGAAGTACGCTCGTCTAGCACAATTGGGTGAACCATTTGAGTTTGACGCAGACCAAAGCAACAATTCAGCTAAACCTGATGGAGTCTTCCGTACCAGTCCCAGAGGTTGGTTTACCTTCGGTCATGCTGTGTTTGCTCTGCTGTTCTTCTTTGGTCACATCTGGCACGGTTCTCGGACAATCTACCGAGACGTCTTTGCTGGTGTTGACGCCGATCTCGAAGAACAAGTTGAGTGGGGTCTATTCCAGAAAGTGGGTGACAAGTCAACCCGCCGTAAGGAAGCTTAATAAAGGATCTTCGCGTAGCGTCTGGTGACAGGAGAAAGATGAAGGATGAAGTATAAAAAAGAAGAAGTTTCTAAATCTTCGTGCTTCATCCTTTATAGACTGTATCTTGGTACACTATCATTACTAGACTGGCTGGATAGGTAGGAAGTTGTGATATGGAAAGCATTGCATACATTTTGATTTTGACCTTGGCAATAGGAGTTCTTTTCTTTGCGATCGCATTTCGCGAACCTCCCCGCATCGAGAAGAAAGACGAGTAGTAGATTTTCTCTGCTACTCGTCTTTTAATCACAAAATATAAACTAATATCCGCTGCAACCATTTGGTAACAGCGGATATTTTTTGATGATTTTGTCACTATTTTGTTGTTTCTTTATTAGTGATTGAATTGGGGAGGCAATGCGAGCTTGGACACCAGGAAAAGCGAAACTACAGTGAAGATATGTATTGCTATTCATACCCCAAGCAAATCTTGCTCATAATTTCTTCTTGAATCCAAGCGTCCCTTTGATCTTAAACAGCGATCGCTTCCTTATCTAGAATTAATTACTCAATGATTAATTACGCTTTTGCACATGTGATATAATATTCAATCTGGAAGTTGATATGTGTTAAACCCAGCTTTTCTGCGCTAGGATAGAAAGGATGTAGGTGTAAACAGCCGCAACAAAAGCGCTTGCACATACATTCAAAGCCCGAGCAATAACTTTACGGAGACTAAAACCAGGTACAAAACAGCATGGTCAATCAGAAATTAACCGCTACAGAAATAGGCTTCACTCACGAAGATTTCGCTGCTCTATTAGACAAATACGATTATCACTTTAGCCCTGGAGATGTTGTACCAGGAACCGTTTTCAGTATAGAGCCGCGCGGCGCTCTGATTGACATTGGTGCAAAAACCGCAGCATATATACCTATACAGGAAATGTCTATAAACCGGGTCGATGCCCCGGAAGAAGTCTTACAATCAAACGAAACGCGGGAATTTTTCATCCTCACAGATGAAAACGAAGATGGTCAATTAACTCTTTCCATTCGTCGCATTGAATATATGCGAGCTTGGGAACGAGTACGGCAGTTGCAAGCAGAAGATGCTACTGTTCGTTCTGGTGTGTTTGCGACCAATCGTGGTGGAGCTTTGGTAAGAATTGAGGGATTACGTGGTTTTATCCCAGGTTCTCACATTAGCACCCGCAAACCTAAAGAAGAATTGGTAGGCGAAGATTTGCCATTGAAATTCTTAGAAGTAGACGAAGAGCGTAATCGCTTAGTTCTATCCCATCGTCGAGCGCTGGTTGAGCGTAAGATGAATCGCTTAGAAGTTGGTGAAGTTGTCATCGGTACAGTTCGCGGTATCAAACCTTACGGTGCATTTATTGATATTGGTGGTGTCAGTGGTCTCTTGCACATTTCTGAGATTTCCCACGAACATATTGATACACCTCACAGTGTATTTAACGTCAATGATGAAGTGAAAGTCATGATCATTGACTTGGATGCAGAAAGAGGTCGGATTTCTCTGTCTACAAAACAGTTGGAACCCGAACCAGGTGACATGATTAAAAATCGCGATTTGGTCTACGATAAAGCAGAAGAAATGGCTGCTAAATATCGCGAACAAATGTTAGCTAAACAGCAAGGTTTGACTGTGGTCGCTGAAGTTGCTGAAGCTGATGTATTGGCTGAAGAAGATATCCCATCAGCAATGGAAGAAGCCGAAATCCCCGTAGCAATGGAAGAAGCGGAAATCCCCGCAGCTGCTATGGAAGAAGCGGAAATCCCCGCAGCTGCTATGGAAGAAGCGGAAATCCCCGTAGCTATGGAAGAAGCGGAAATCCCCGCAGCTGCTATGGAAGAAGCGGAAATCCCCGTAGCTGCTATGGAAGAAGCGGAAATCCCCGTAGCTGCTATGGAAGAAGCCGAAATCCCCGCAGCGGTGGAAGAAGAAATTCCCTCGGCTGTAGAATAATTGTGAAGCTATATTTGTAGTCAGTTATAACTACTAAAAATGTGAAAGCTTTGGATCAAGAGAGAGGGATTTTCCTCTCTTTTTTTTATAATTAGCAATGTGTGAAGTCTGATGTCTTTAATATAAGAACATGGCGATCGCCATGTTTTCAACGGGGGAATTTTATGGTAACTATTAAATGTAGAAACATGACGTTTTCTAATATACAGGCGATTTTGTTTGACAAAAACGGTACCCTGGAAGATTCAGAAACGTATTTGCGATCGCTTGCACAAAAAGCAGCAAGAATTATAGATGCTCAAGTTCCCGGAACTGGTGAACCTTTGTTAATGGCGTTTGGGATTAATGGCTCAAGCCTAGATCCTGCTGGTATAATAGCCGTGGCAAGTCGTCGCGAAACAGAAATCGCTGCTGCCGCATATATTGCCGAAACTGGCAAAAGTTGGTTTCAATCGCTCAAAATAGCCAGTCAAGCCTTAGATGAAGCCGAAAAATACATCGGCAAGACTTCTTCCCCGCTGTTTGTCGGTAGTAAAGACGTGTTAAAATCTTTGTCGGAAGCGGGATTGAAACTCGGTATACTCTCAGCAGCAACTACAGCAGAAGTTAATGAATTTGTCAAGTATCACCAATTGAGCGATTACATTCAACTGTCCATGGGAGTAGATGAAGGTCCGAGTAAACCAGATCCAATATTATTTTTACAAGCTTGCAAAACTTTGGGAGTAGAACCTAACGCCACCTTGATGATAGGTGATTCCGTAGGTGATATGCAAATGGCGCGTAACGCTAAATCCGCAGGTTGCATTGGTATTACTTGGATTGATAAGTTAGATAATGTCCAAGGTGCGGATGTGGTGATTAATCAACTCGATGAAATTCAAGTTGTAGAAGCTTAATCACGCTGAATGCGATCGCATTGTTTCAAAAGTGAAGTGAGAGCGATCGCTTCAATATCCCTAACTTACATCACAAAATATGAATTATGTCAATAGCACAGAAGTGCTACTATATTAAATAATAAGAGTGCAAGCTAACCTGAATAATCTTCACACTTAATACACAAGCCATGCAGAATACAGATACCACCTTAAATCTTCGCTTGTGGACAGTTGCGGACTACCACCGCATGGCTGAGACTGGGATTTTGGATGAAGATGAGCGAGTGGAACTGTTAGAAGGAAAGATTATCTGGAAGAGTGCCAAAAGTACTGCACATTGTTCTGCGGTAGGGAGAATAGGTAAGTTACTGCACAACTGTTTGGGGAATCAAGCTTCGATATCAATTCAAAACCCGATAACACTCAATGATTTCTCAGAACCAGAACCAGATGTTGCAGTTGTGCAAATCGACCCACTCGACTATGCAGATCATCATCCTACCCCCAGCGAGGTTTATTTAATAATTGAGGTAGCCGATAGCAGTTTAAAATTTGACTGTGAAACGAAAGCCAAAGCTTACGCACAAGCAGGAATTGCAGATTATTGGGTAATAGATGTCGTTGATCGTCAATTGTATGTCTTTGGAGAACCCAATGAAGAAGGCTATCAAAGCAAAGTGATTTTAGGTGAAGATGGAAGAATTTCACCTTTACAGTTTGCAGATTTGCAGATTGTGGTTTTAGAAATGTTACCACCAATTATTGTATCGTGAGAGCGATCGCCTGACGAAAAGCCGCAAGGCGTCTACGCACATTCCTCAAACCACAGCAAAACTGAAACCGCATTATCACTCTGTATCAATCCCATCCCACATCTCACTAATTGGTCTAGTTTGCCCGGTTTTTGCCTGATGTAAGGCTCTTCTTAAGCTGGTTTTAATTTCCTCAATGGGTGTATCATCAGGGTCAATCTCTTCTGCTTCTCCCTGTTCTGGAACCAACACAATCACCCGAGCCTGATGAGGATAAGTGTTTCCCTGAATTGGTTCATCCAGAATTAGATTTCCCTCTTGGTCAATCTTGCCAGTAACTTCGATCGCTTTCATCTGTTTTCTACCTTGATTTGTTGAAGATCCTAACATTAATGAGTCGCTACGTTTTTACTGTCCAAGCAAGACTTGATATTAAGGAAAATTACTAATAGGTGGTGTATCACTAACTATAATCATTGCCAATTGCTTCCAAACTTTTGACATCCTCCCTGAGTTCAGCAATATCGTAGTGCAAAGGTATTTGACGACTTGCAAGTAATCGTTGAAACTGGAGTTGATTAATTTTTGCAAAACGGCTTGCTTGACCTAAAGTAAATTTCTCCTTTTGAAACAGCATAATAGCAATTTCAGTCAGCAACTCAGCCTCTGACATTTGGGTTGTTTGTAATACTTCATCTGAGATAATGATACTCATAGATTTCGGGATTAATGGGGGATTATAAATACTATGAATCAAGATTACTAGCAAAATCTTCTGGAGCGTCAATCTTGATTTGTTTCAATTTTGACATAAAACTAGGTTTTTTCAAGTTTTGTTTAGATTGAGCAAAATCTTTAATTAAAAGATATAGCTCATCCAGATATTCTTCGTTCAGGCTATCAATTTCAGCTTTGATGTTGTCTTTTGCAGTCATTTTTGCCTTTCCTGTCAATACCATCTTCATTGTAACTTTTGGAGATAGCTGGAAATGCGATCGCACTCCTCAACCCAAACGCGATCGCATTCCCAAAGCAACCACTCAAACTAAACGCGATCGCCATTCCAAACCTATTCCAGCGCGATCGCACTCCCAAATCAACTGCTGAAAACAAAACGCGATCGCTCTCCCCAAACTCTCCTCAAACCCGATCGCACTCTCAAATAAGCCGCTCAAAGCAAGCGCGATCACACGGGAAATCAAAACCACAAAAATGCGATCGCTGAGTCCTTACACATCCAGATGATCTAGAAATTTTCTGTATAATTGGACTGTCGATTAAAGAAGAAACTTAAAATGGCAACCAACACCTCTTTAGAAGAACGGCTTGCAGCAGTAGAATCTGCGATCGTCCAGTTGCAAAAGCAAGTATCGACTCCCCAAACAACCAATTGGTTGCAACAAATTACCGGCTCTTTTAAAGATGAGCCAGCTTTTGAAGAGATGCTCGCTTATGGGAAAGCAATTCGTCAAGGGGATGAGTCTCTTCTCTAAGTGCAAGCCGACGAGGTATGAAATATTTATTAGATACAGATCATCTCAGTATTCTTCAACGTCAAACTGGGCAAGATTACATAAACATTTCGGCACGTATGGCTCAACATCCGCTATCAGATTTTGCCGTGTCCAGTGTGACATTTCACGAACAAGTACTTGGTTGTCATGCTTATATCAATCGCGCTCAAAACCCAGACGATGTTGTGAAAGGATATGAAATAATGGCACGACTTATTAATGATTTTAAAGTGTTGCCTCTTATTTTATTCGACCGTAATGCATCTGCGGCATTTGAGCAATTACATTCACAACGAATTACACTGGCAAAAATGGATGCGCGAATCGCTTCAGTTGCTTTATCTCGTGGATTGGTTCTGTTAACTCGCAATCATCGAGATTTTAGTAAAGTCGCAGGACTAACGATTGAGGATTGGACAATCGCCTTATAGTAGAAAATATACATTAATGCGATCGCACTCCCAAACTACCCAAAAATGCGATCGCCATCCCTGCAACTTCCCCACAAATGCGATCGCACTCTCAAACAAATCTTCCAAAATCAAAACGCGATCGCATTCTCAACACAACCACTCAAAACTTAACGCGATCGCATCCTCAAACCAATCACTCAAACTAAAGCGCGATACGCGAAGCGTTAAGCCGGAGGCTTATCGCATATCATTTAAGAATAAGATAAAAACAAATATTGAGTCATGAATATATATGAAATTTTGAGAACCAAACGAGAAGATATTTTACAAGTTGCTGCAAAGTATGGTGCATACAATATCAGAATTTTTGGTTCGGTCGCACGTTATGAAGCTGATATTAATAGCGATGTAGATTTTTTGGTGGAAATGGAACCAGGACGTAGCCTTTTTGACTTGGGTGGGTTATTAATGGAATTGCAAGATATACTTGGTTGTGAAGTAGATGTTGTCACCGAGAAAGGACTGCGATCGCGCATTCGAGAGCGGGTATTAAGCGAGGCAGTTCCATTATGAGGGATAATCGGGAAAAGTTGTACGATATTTGAGAAGCGATTGAACGGATTGAAAAATATGCAATTCAAGGTCGGGAAGCTTTTGAGGAAAACGAACTAATTCAAACTTGGTTTGTTCAACACCTACAAATTATTGGAGAAGCATCGCGTGTATTATCTGCTGATATTCGTGATGAAAATCCAGAAGTTTCTTGGTCGCAAATGATTGGAATGCGGAATATTTTAACTCATAATTACTTTGAAATCGATTTAGATATAGTTTGGTTGGTTGTTGAGCGGGAATTACCAAAACTTAAGCCTCAGATCGAAGCAATTTTACAATCATTATCTTGAAATTGCGATCGCACTCCCAAACTACCCAAAAATGCGATCGCACTCCCTGCAACTTCCCCACAAATGCGATCGCACTCCGAACACAACCGCTCAAAACTTAACGCGATCTACTTCAACCCTAGCTTTTTGCGAAACTCGCGATTATAATACGCTTTCTCCCAATTCTTGGCAGATTTAACTTGCTCAGGAGTCAGGTTTTTGGCACTGCTGAGGTTAATAAAGCTGAGATCGGCATTGCTGAGGTCGGCATTGCTGAGATCGGCATTACTGAGGTTAGTAAACTTGAGGTCAAGATTGCTAAGGTCGGCATTGCTCAGGTTAACACCAGGAGCAATTAAGAGCATCTGCTGACCAGCAAGGTCAAAATTCTCAGGGAATTCTTTTCCTTTGTTGTAAACAGGCGGTTTTAGGATGGCACCACTCAGGTTGGCATTACTAAGATTGGCATCGCTGAGGTTGGCACCGTTGAGGAGAGTATAGCTAAGGTTGGCACCGCTGAGGTTGGCATCGCTGAGGTTGGCATCTGTGAGGTCAGTATAGCTGAGGTCTAAATAGCTCAAGTCAATACCATTGAGGTTAACACCAGGAGCAATCAAGAGCATCTGCTGACTAGCAGGGTCAAAATTATTAGGGAATTTTGTTTCTTTGTTGTAAACAGCCCGTTTTAGATTCGCATCCCTAAGGTTGGCACTCCTAAGGTTGGCAAAGCTGAGGTCAGCAAAGCTAAGGTTGGCATCCCTGAGGATCACACCTCCAAGGTTTGCAAGGCTGAGGTCGGCACCCCTGAGGTTGACACCCATGAGGTCAGCATCCCTGAGGTTAGCATCCCTGAGTTTGCTAAGGCTGAGGTCGGCATTCCTGAGGTTCGCACCCCTGAGGTTCGCACTCCTGAGGTTGGCAAAGCTGAGGTTCGCACCCCTAAGATCATCGCCATTAAAACTAGTACACCCTCCAAACAATAAAAATGCAACTTCAGTAGGAATCCATTGCCATTGATTTATTTTCCAACATCCCTCTGTCAGTAACTCCAGTGCTGCACGCTTTCCTTGTTTTTTATCTCGACTTCTAATAATTTCCCAAGCTCCGTTGTAGCTTTGGTTTCTTAGAACTGGGATAACACCAAAAAGGGCAACCAAGATCGGAATTGTCAGAAGGCTAGCAGTTTTCAGTGACCTAACCCACCTTTGTTTCAGGCTTTTGCTAATAAACTCTTCCGCTAGGTTAGATAACGCTAGATTTCCAACTTGCTGTTTCTGAAACGCCTTGGCATTTTGCAAAGGTTTTCCTTGAAGCAAATAATCCTTTGCCTTATCCTGATGTCGCCACTCCTCGGCAGCAGTTTCAATTTTGCGCTTTTGCCTCAGCTTATCCCGGTTTTCATCCAGCCATTTTCTTAATAGCGACCAATGGCGAATTAGCGCTTCATGGGCAACATCTACCACCCCCACTTTACCTGATTGCGCTCCTTTTTCAATCAAAGTACTGGTGACAACTAACTTCGCATCCGCTAATTTTTGAATCACCTGTTCTATTTGTAGAGACGCGAAATTTCGCGTCTCTACATTATTTCGCGTCTCTACATTATTTGATGGCTGCGATGTAACTAAATCTTGTAGCAAAACCCGCCGGCGAGTATCTTCCGTTCCCTCTCCTAACTGCGTCAACTCAAGAAAAATCCGCTTTGCTGCTGTTTGTTCCTCTGGTGACAAACTCTCATAAATCTCAGTAGCGCGTTTTTGCAGCGTTCCCTTCACCCCACCTAGTCGCGTGTAAGCGGAAATTGTTAATTTTTCCTCGCTTCGCTGCTGCCAAAGCTCAGTTAACGTGTACTGTAATAACGGCAAACTTCCCGGTGAACCTTCCACATCGACAATCATCTGGTTAACTAGCTCAGGCTCGACTTGCAAACTTACCTGTTTCGCAGGTTCGGTAATAGCCTGTCTCAACTCCTCTTCTGTCATCGGTGTCACCGTCACCAGATTTTCCTGAATCTGCTGTGTTAGTTTGCCATATTCCGCACACTTGCCAAAAAAATCTGCCCGCATCGTAATGATTACGCACAGACCTAACCCCCCAGCCCCCTTCCCTACGAGGGAAGGGGGAGTCCGGTTCCCCTCCCCTCGCAGGGGAGGGGTTAGGGGAGAGGTCATTCCCAAAAGACATTCAAAAAATTTCTGCCGTTCTACCCCATCGTGACACAGGGTAAAAACTTCCTCAAACTGATCCACAACCAATATTACCCGACTTGGTGAAGACTGCACTAACCGTCGCAACCCCGTTGCACCTTGAGCAATTAAATCCTCTGCATCCCCCAACTGTTTCGCCCGTTCCACTGCTGACAAATTCGCGTCTACAAACACAAGTGCTAAACTTTCAAGGGGATGCTCACCCGGTTGAAAAATCCTGATTTGCCAAGTGTCACTACCCGACAACCGCCGCCCCAAGGTAAGCTGATAAAGTAATCCTGCCCTGACAACACTAGATTTACCACTTCCTGATGCTCCCAACACGGCAAGGAAATTCCCTACACGCACTTTTTCTAATAACTGGTCTGTCAGCGCTTCCCTTCCATAGAAATACTTAGCATCTTCTTCTGTACAATCAAAATATTGCAACCCGCGATAAGGGCAAATCGTTGTGACAACTGAATTCCTATCTGGGTTTGCTGCTTGCGAAGTGCGCGTCAAATTAATCGCACCACCGGAGTTAGCAAATATGGGACTCTGGGGAAATGCCTGCAAACGCTGATTGAGAAGGTCAATTAAAGTGTAGTTTGTTACCCATGTGCCGGAATATCGTCTGGGGTCAAGCCCTTGCAATAACGCCTCTGTCAACACGCTATGCTTGCTATCGATCGCTTCATATGCCACCTCAAACTCTCGTGAAGCTGCTATAAAACAGCGATCGCGTCCTTTCCCCCTATCCCCCGGATCTGCTTCGGCAAAATTCAGTAATTCACCGCTATAACAACAATCCAGCCAAATAATCTGCTGTCGAATCGGGCTTTCTTGCAATAATTCCCGCAGCCATTTCAAGCGAATACCCCAGTTGCCTAAATCAGGGTTGACATCACTGGTAGCCAAAAAGCCTTCTTGAATGCCTCGGTCTTTCCGCAGTCCATGCCCGGAAAAATACAACAGTGCAGTGTCGGGAATATTTCTGCCTTCTGGCTTAAATAATTGGACGATCGCTTCTTCTAACTGAGTTAAACTAACTTGAGTTGTCTTTCCCACGCGAATCGTGTTATTCTGCTTATCCTTGACCGCAGGTAAGCGCTTTACCTTAAAGTCGGATTCTAACAGTTGCGCGATCGCCTCTGCATCTTGTGCGGGCGCTGATAGTTTGGTCAAGCGATCGTAATTATATGTATTAATTCCAATTACCAAAGCATCGCGGCTCATAGCAGAAAGCCTTGCTCTAGCTTAACAGAGCGATTGTTTAACTAATAGAAATACAAAAAAATTAGCACAATTTCCGAGTAAAATTACTGAAATATTGTTTTGTTAAAATAAATTCCTGCTATGACCAAACTCGCACCTATCCAACTCGATGACAACACAATTATCTACATCGAAGCTAGCGAAGATGTGAACGTTCCCTTAATTATCCCCGAAGAACCCGCAGAGGAAGAGGAAGAAGCACTAACTGATAAGGGAATTTCTGAAGAACTGCGAAAGCAAATGTTGCAAAATTTTCAGGTCATTCAACATACAATACGTGCTTATACTGTTTATAGCTTGAATGCGTTTAAGCAAATTCCCATTGATAACATCAACAAAGTTACTTTAGAATTCGGTATCGAAATTGGTGGAGAAGCGGGGGTTCCTTATGTCACAAAAGGCACTGCTAAAAGTAATTTGAAGATTACCGTTGAGTGTTCATTTCCGAAGCCGAATACATAACCCACCCGGAAATTAAAGATACTCTAATCAGGAGTGGTGTCAGCCTTGGTCTATACTTCTCACGGGTGTAACCTTAATTAGTGGTAGCTGGTTACTATTTAAAATCATCTGGCTAACAGTTCTCGGTTGAAGTACCCAAACATCGTGTTGAAGTACTCAAACATCGTGTTGAAGTACTCAAACATCGTTTTGAAGTACCCAAACATCGTGTTGAAGTACCCAA
>NZ_JAOWRF010000318.1:12603-28563 GCF_025753815.1 Plectonema radiosum NIES-515
ATATCGTTTTGAAGTACCCAAATATCGTTTTGAAGTACCCAAATATCGTTTTGAAGTACCCAAATATCGTTTTGAAGTACCCAAATATCGTTTTGAAGTACCCAAATATCGTTTTGAAGTACCCAAATATCGTTTTGAAGTACCCAAACATCGTTTTGAAGTACCCAAATATCGTTTTGAAGTACCCAAATATCGTTTTGAAGTACCCAAAGCACACCCGGAAATTAAAGATACTCTAATCAGGAAAGGCGCATTTCTCCTGCTTTTACGCTAAAACTTGTAAAAGGATTATTTTCATTGCATAACACTAAATGTCTGAACAAAAGCCTATCAGTCCTTGGAACTACAAACCTTGGTGGTGTCAACCTTGGTCTATACTTCTCACGGGTGTTACCTTAATTAGTGGTAGCTGGTTACTATTTAAAATTATCTGGCTAACAGTTCTCGTCTGTGTGCCTATACTAACTTGGATGGGCTTCTTCTTACTGATGTGGCCCCAACTGATGATCCGTAGTGGTGCTTTGGAGTCGCTTCATTCCAATGAGGAGTTATGATATCATGTCAGGCTTATTACTTACAATGTAAAGACGTTCCGGACCGAACGTCTCTACGATGGTTGCAGTGTTTTTATTGGACATATTTTATTAGTCCACGGAGGTGGACTTTGTTTGTGTAGCAGCGAATTCTATTCGCTTTTAAAACATCCTCTAATTCGTAACTCCAAACTCTACTCAGTCTGCCAAAACTCGACCTTTGGTTTCAATTACCCAAGGCATAAAAGCAAGTCCCAACAGAGGGATGAACCCAACCCAAAATAGCACCTGCAAAGCAGTATCGAGAGCATTGGCACCACGAGAAGCGATCGCACCCACTAAAAAGGGTCCAATTGCGGCAAATACGCGACCGATGTTATAACAAAAACCTGAACCAGTCGCTCGCAACCTCGTAGGAAACAACTCTGGTAGGTAGTAAGTGAAACTGCCAAATACACCAAAAACGCTTATACCGATGGTAAAATACATATAAAGGCGAACTACCGGAGGCAGGGGTAGCCCAAAGGTAGCCATCATTGATGCTGCTGACAAAATAAAGTAGATAGAAAACATCTTTTTACGTCCCAAGTATTTAGCCGCTGGAATCGTTAGCAGCGTCCCAATAAGACCTCCCAAGTTAAAGCTACTTGTTGCCACGACTTTCCAATTTTCGATTAGTGCTAGGGTTGCGCTTTTATCCAAACTTTGAGCAGTGGCAGTTGTCCGAGCTAATCCTGTGGCAATTACTGGTATGAAAGCATTACAACTCCACCAAGTTAGTAAAGCAGTCAAAGCCATTAAAAAGCCGCTGATAGTCAAAGGTAGATTTTGGCGATTGAAGAGTTCACCGAGTCTAGGGGGAGCTGAAGCAGTGCTTGTTTTCTGCCAACGTTCTGGCTCTTTGACAAACAAGCGGACTATAAAAGCAACTGCTGCGGGAATCAAACCACATAAAAACACATAACGCCAAGAAGTTTCTGGATTTCCCGAAAATAGAACCCCAGCAATTTGGAAATTGACGTAAGTTGCCAGAAATAAACCCGCAGGAGCAGAAGTGTACAAAAGTGCGCCGGCTTCAACTCGTGATTTTTCTGGCACAACTTCTGCTACCATTGAGGCTCCGGCTGCCCACTCACCCCCAATCCCAAGGCTAGCAATTATCCGGCAAAACACCAAAAACCACATATTTGGAGCAAAAGCACAAAAGGCTGTTCCCAAAGCATACAGCAGCATTGTAATCAGGAGAGTTTTGCTGCGTCCGATGCGGTCAGCCAATTGACCAAAAATCACCCCACCTGCTGCCCAACCTAACAGAAGAATCGAAGTTAAAAGCCCTGTCCAAAAAAGAGTTGCCGCTTTCGCTTCTGGTGTACCGATGGTTAAACCCAACAGCGTTGGTACACAATTGGGAGCAACATAATTAAATAGCAATCCGTCGAAAACATCAAAGCCCCAGCCCAGCCAAGCGGCAAACAGCACAGTCCATTGGTAACGACTCAGACGCAGCATTTTTTCTCACCTTCGATTAATGAAAGGGCAGCAATATTTAGAATATAAATACACCAAATTGCTAGCCATTACAGGTAATAGGGCAGAAAAAATAATATTCCCCACTTTGCTCTGTTGCTGTCCTTCCCGACTTCTTCAAGAATACGGTTGGCGAATGGTAGGGCTGACTGCTTAAAATCTAAGATATGAGCGGTAAACCGCTCATTACGAACTAAGAGAGAGTATTTTAGGTTTAATTTACAACTTGGCTACTGTGGAGACGAGGATCGTCTTTACCACTTGTTGGTTTAACTGGTGCGGAAAATTTAGAAACTTGTCCGCTTGCTTGAGCATAAGGTAGAGATGAACCAGTAGCCAAGGCTTCTAAATTACTTGCCATAATTGTACGCGGTTGATTGCCGATCGCCTGGGCTATTGTTTCTCCATCTTTGCCCAAAAAAAGAAAATGGGGTATTCCATCCACCCGATACTTCAACATCTCCGGCAGCCATTTAGTATTATCTACATTCAGCATGACAAAATTAACTTTGTCAGCATATTGCGTCTCCAACTGTTGCATATCTGGTGCCATTTGTTGGCAAACAGTACACCAATTAGCATAAAATTCCATCAGCGTTGGGTTGCCGTTTGTCAAAGCTAATTCTAATGGTATAGACCCTTGATCTAACTTGGCAAGAGAAGCCTCTGGTGTCTGAGTTCGCAATCCTAACACTAAGGCAACACTAAGAGCGATCGCTACCATCGCAATCACAAAATTTCTTAAGCGCGTCCCACCTGTAGATTGAGGTTTTTGAGGAGATATAGGCGAATCTGTACTCATCACAAATTTATTAAATCTTATTAAGCTGCATCTTCTTCAGTTTAACTCTTTCCTCTTGGTGGTTTGTAATTCCACACTTGCACCTTACAGGGGCTATAGTTATATCTCACCACTGAAACGGTACTCGGTTCAGTGGGAGGCGGATGCGGCGAGAAAGCTAAATTAATATTTAGAGCGAGAACTTGTGACTTCATTCGGATCGCGGTAAACCGTTTTGTCTTCGCGTTTGCGAGCCAAACCTGCTAAACCAGCAAGACCAAGCAACCCTAGCCAACCCAAATTAGAATGGCGATCGCGTCTTACTTCGGTGGAAGTCGTGGTAGTAGTATTTATACCACTATCCGTTGTCCCACTGCCTGTAGTGTCGCTTGTACCAGTGCCCGTTGTGCCCGTTGTACCACCGCCCGTGGTGTCCCTTGTACCAGTACCTGTTGTGCCTGTACCCGTGCTATCTGTTCCGGTAGTGCCACTGCCCGTAGTCCCGGTTGTGCCTGTACCTGTTCCATCTGTACCCGTTGTACCAGTGCCAGTGCCTGTTCCATAAGTACTGCTTCCAGTACCTGTTGTACCAGTGCCAGTGCCTGTTCCATAAGTACTGCTTCCAGTACCAGTACCAGTGCCAGTGCCTGTTCCATAAGTACTGCTTCCAGTACCTGTTGTGCCTGTTCCAGTACCCGTTGTACCAGTGCCAGTGCCTGTTCCATAAGTACTGCTTCCAGTACCTGTTGTGCCTGTTCCAGTACCTGTTGTGCCTGTTCCAGTACCAGTTGTATCAGTGCCAGTGCCTGTTCCATAAGTACTGCTTCCAGTACCAGTTGTACCAGTGCCAGTACCTGTTGTTCCAGTGCCAGTGCCTGTTCCAGTACCTGTTGTGCCTGTTCCAGTGCCTGTTGTGCCACTACCGCTACCTGAACTGCCGGTTTGAGCAGAAACAGAAGCTGGTAAAGATATAGAAGCTAAACTGACGGCAAAGACACTAGCTAAAACAGTTTTAGATAAGTCAAAAGGCTTCATGTTTATTTTTCCTTTGAAGTTTTGGATTTCTTGAGATTATTGATTGGATAAAACGGCGATATCAATTTAATCAGCTTTATTAATTATTATGAACTTATGGGAATTAGAGCATCTTACTTAAGTTATGCAAAAAAAGTTTTAAAATATTTGAATAAAATAGATAATTTGCATAGATATTGTGTTTGCATTCAAACGATTAAACAGAATTCTTTCATTGTGCATAAATATTAGCTAGCGATCGCGTTATAGTCACTTGCTGCAACCATCTTTAGGTTGATATTTTATATTGTTTCGATAATTTCGTGCAAGTTGAAAACCAGACAAGCAGGCTTCAAGCTCAGGACACTCTTCACACTTAAGTTCTTTTCCTGGATTAGCACAGCCACAAGGGGGATTTATAAAACATTCAGAAGGATTTTTAGGTGTAAATGATTTTTGGAAGATCAACTGCAAAGCGGCTTCTTGTAAACAAAAAATAATGTCCCGCGTCATCAGAATTTTCTCCCCAGCCAAAGATAATTTATTGGTCTTCATACATTCTCTATGGCTTTGCAAATTACAACTTCATACTAAAAGTATGTCTTATATCAAACTTAAGGAGTATTTTTATATTTATTTTAATTTTAAATCCTAAAAAAATCAAAGTAGCTATTCATACTTTTATTACCGATAAACACTCATCTCTGCCTATGAGAAGGTATTTTCAACACGAGAGAAATAGAAAACTGTTACCTTTATTGTCTAGAACCTATTCTCACTGGGATTAACTGATAACTGTAATTTAAGAGCCACAATTTTCCTCGCTCTGATTACCATTTTTATCGCGTTTGAGACTTTGTTCTAGAGCTTGAATTTGCTCTCTCCGCGCTTCTAACTCTAGAGAACGACGCGCTAGTTCTTGGTTTTGTAAAGTTAAAGATTGACGCCACTGTTCTGCTCTTTCGGCTTCTTGATGCAAAAATTGCGGAGTGATACCAGTGGTGAGGTAGGTTTGTACGAGATCCATTACCCAATTGGTGGCATCTTCGAGTCTTTGGATGTCTCCTGTGGAGGAAAGCTCAACTAAAACGAGCAATTTTTCAGTTATGGAGCTGCCTTTTGCCAAGAGAATAAAAGCTTCTTCTGGGATTATCGCCCAGAAGTTGTCAGCTTCCTGACGTGCCAACAAACGCAACTGGTGCTGATCGAGAAATTTGTTTTTATGCACCTGAGCTAGATAGAGCATGATGGTAAAAGTTAAAAGTTAAGAGTGAGGAGTGAGGGGTTTTAAGTTTTGAGTTTTGAATTAAAAACTTTCATTCAACTCATAACTCATAACTTATAACTCCTAACTCTCACTTTTTGTTATGCTAAACTACGCAGGCGATCGCGCAAAATTTCTGCTTGTTTTTCAACTTCTGCTAAAGCATCCCGCGTTGCTTGCACTACCTCAGCAGCGGCTTTATCCACAAATTTGGGATTATTTAACCGGGTAGTGAGTGAGTTAATTTCCCCTTCTATTTTGCTGAGGCGTTTTTGTATTTTGCCACTTAATGCCTCTATATCTACCACACCCGTTAAAGAAAGTAGCACTTGTACTGTACCAACCACACCAGCGATCGCGGAAGCTGTGTCTTGTGGCTGTGGTGATTCTATCACCCGCATGTTAGTTTCGGTAGTGGGCTTGAACCAGACACCCCATAACTTTTGTCTAGCCTTAGCCATCACTAAATTTTCCGCGACAAACCAAGTTGTGTACCCAAGACCAAGCATTTGAAAGAAAGTGCCTAAAATAGGAATGTGGTTAATTTCATCTCCAACAACGAAAGCCAACCTAGTAAAAACAAGCAACACAATAATCAACCCAATTGTCTTCAAGCCTCTGAGAGGGTTTTTCGCAACTACGGTTTGTTGATGAAGTTCGCCAGCAGCTATAGTTAAAGTCTCAACCTTTGCTAAATCTTTAATATAAGACTGTCCAGAAATAAGAATTTCCCGTTCTTTGGCACTGTCGCTTTGCAAATTCACCGTTACCTTTACCCCTGGTTTCACATCCGCTTCTGCTCGCAAATTCCGAATTGTGCGGATAGTGCTAATCAGCAATTCAAACTGTTCTTCTAACTTGGGATCAATTAAATTTGTCTCCACCTCTGGATAGCTTTGTAAAGATATCGTTTCCGGTGAATCTTCTGGTTGTTGGGTGAGAGTTTGCCAAATTTCCTCAGTGATATGAGGCATTAAAGGATGAAGTAGTTTTAAAATGCCTTCTAGAAGATACGCTAAGGTTTGCTGTACGACTTGACGCGATGCGGGATCGGCAGATGATTGCAAGCGAGATTTTACCAATTCAATATACTGATCGCAGAAATCACCCCAGATAAATTCATAAAGTCCTTTTGCCGCTTCACCAAGTCCGTAGTTGTCGATGCGATCGCGCGTTTGGTTAATAACTTGGTTGTAGCGAGAGAGAATCCAGCGATCGCTTAATTCTAAGTTAGGAGTTAGGAGTGAGGAGTTAGGAGTTAAGCCAGCAGTTTTTTTCTCAGCTTCTGTGCCTAGTCCGGGGTAAGGTTCTCCTAATTGTACCGGACTTTGACCATCCAAATTCATCATCACAAATCGTGCTGCATTCCACAACTTGTTAGCAAAGTTGCGAGATGCTTCCACCGATGCGGATTCATCCTTCTTGCGATCGTACTCCAAGCGGATATCTTGACCAGCACCCGCTACTTCCTTAATCATTGCGTAGCGAAGGGCATCAGTGCCATATTTGTCAATCAGTAACAGGGGATCGATGCCATTACCTTTACTCTTAGACTGTTTCTGCCCATTTTCATCCAACACTAACCCGTGGATGTAAACATCTTTAAACGGCATTTCTCCGGTAAAATGCTTCCCCATCATTGTCATTCTAGCTACCCAGAAAAAGATGATATCAAAGCCAGTTACCAAGGTACTGGTAGGGTAATAAGTCGCTAAATCCTGAGTTTGTTCGGGCCATCCCAAAGTTGAAAAGGGCCAGATTCCCGCAGAAAACCAGGTATCCAACACATCTGGATCTTGTTGAAGCTTGACATTTTCGCCAAATTGTGATGTAGCTTTATCCCAGGCTTCTGCCTCTGATTTCGCCACGATAAATGGCGTATTGTCCTTAATTTCGCCACCGGTTTCACTCACCGCATACCAAGCGGGGATTTGGTGTCCCCACCAGAGTTGACGAGAGATACACCAATCTTTCAACTTCACCAACCAATCACGATAAACCTTAGTCCAGCGTTGGGGGACAAACTGCGGGGAATTTTTATCATCGATAAATTCCAGCGCTTGATCAGCCATTGGGCGAATTTTGACAAACCACTGAGTAGAGAGAAGAGGTTCAACCGGGACTTTTCCGCGATCGCTATAAGGAACACTATGTTTATAATCCTCCACCTTCACCAAAAAGCCGTCATTTTGCAAGCGAGAAACCACATTTTTTCTCGCATCAAAGCGGTCTTGTCCTTGGAACTCCCCAGCATTTTCGTTGAGAGTCCCATTTTTATTCATAATATTGATAAACGGCAGATTATGGCGCTTACCCATTTCAAAATCATTCGGGTCATGTGCCGGAGTCACCTTGACGCAACCGGTGCCGAAAGTCGGGTCAACAAACTCATCGCCAACAATGGGAATTTCCCGCTGCATAATTGGCAGAGTGACAGTTTTGCCAATTAAATGCTTATATCTGTCATCATTGGGATTAACCGCCACAGCCGTATCACCCAGCATCGTTTCTGGTCGCGTTGTCGCCACTTCTATATAACCAGAACCATCAGTTAGCGGGTAGCGGAAGTGCCAAAGATTACCATTAACCTCTTGATTTTCCACCTCCACATCAGACACCGCCGATTGAGAAGCCGGACACCAGTTTACCAAATACTCACCCCGATAAATCAGCCCTTCTTCGTAAAGGCGGACAAAAGCTTCTAAAACAGCTTTTGATAAACCCTCATCTAGGGTGAACCGTTCCCGCGACCAGTCAACCGAAACACCCAAGCGTCGCAACTGATTAACGATCGCTCCCCCAGATTCTCCCTTCCACTGCCAAGCGCGTTCTAGAAACTTCTCGCGCCCTAAATCGTAGCGAGTTTTACCCTCAGCCTTAAGTTGATTTTCCAGAATTGCTTGCACGGCGATACTTGCGTGGTCGGTTCCGGGTAGCCACAGGGTGTTGCATCCTTTCATGCGGTGGTAGCGCACCAGGGTATCAATCAGGGCACTTTCAAAGGCGTGACCCATGTGTAAGCTGCCGGTGACATTCGGGGGGGGAATCACGATGCAGTAGGGTTCCCCACCTTTGTTGGGGTCAGCTTTGTAGATTTGCTTTTCTTCCCAAAATTTTTGCCATTTGGCTTCGGTGGAGAAGGGGTCGTAGAGACTGGGGAGATTTGAGTTTGTTGCGGTCATGCTGGGAAAACTAAAGAACTGGACTTTAATAAATTTTGCCACAGGGTTGGAGAGGGATTTATGGAAACGAACCGCGAAGGCACGAAGTACACGAAGGAAGAAGAAAGAAGGATGAGGCAGCTAGGTGATGAGGTGGAGCAGCTAACGTATGCTGTGATTGGTGCGGCGATTGAGGTGCATCGGATGTTGGGACCTGGTTTTTTGGAGGAGGTGTATCATAAAGCGCTGAAGGTGGAATTTGAGATGCGGGGAATACCTCATAAATCTAAACATCCAGTGGCAGTGACTTATAAAGGATGTCTCATTGGCGAGGGACAATTAGATTTTCTTGTTGGCGATGTTTTAATAATTGAATTGAAAGCTGTTCAAAACCTAGCCCCCATCCACGAAGCTCAAGTGATGTCGTACCTGAAAATGACCAAACACCCCCTTGCCCTCCTCATCAACTTCAACGTCCCCATCCTCAAACAAGGCATCAAACGCATCATCCTCTCTTCTTAACTCTCTCTGCGCTCTCTGCTACGAGTGCGGTTCGTTCTTGCTGAGTTTAATCAATAGACATCTCCAAAAATGAACTATGCGTTGTCCGAAATCCTTGTAGAGACGATTCTGTGCTACGTCTCTACATTCTTTTCCGGAGATGTCTAATTAACGAGGAAGAATATCATCTAGCCGAAATTGAAGACGGTGCTGTCATCGGTGAGTTAATTAATTGATTTATCGCGGTTCTCATTTGAATTAGACATCTCCAAAAATGAACTATGCGTTGTCCAAACCCTTGTATAGACGTTAAATTTAACGTCACAATAATTTTTTTCCAACAGATGCCTATTACATACATACACAAAAAATAAATGTAGAGACGACGATTTATCGCATCTCTACATGCGTGATTTGTCAGACACACTAGACATCTCCAGAAATGAACTATGCGTTGCCCAAACCCTTGTATAGACGTTAAATTTAACGTCACAATAATTCTTTTTCACCAAACGTCTACTATTAAATGCAACGCCTGATTACCTTCATCATATTTTCATCTGTTTAAGCCAAACAGCAACAAATGTGACAAACTTGATACAAATAAATTTGTTAAGAATAGTAACATCAGTTGGAAAAAGGAAACATTTCTTATGGAATCACTTGACAATCAGCCACCCCATCAGGTAGTAATCGTTGGTGGTGGTTTTGGTGGACTTTATGCCGCGAAAGCCTTAGCGAAAGCTGCGGTAAACGTGACACTGATTGATAAACGGAATTTTCATCTATTTCAACCGCTTTTGTATCAAGTTGCAACAGGTGCGTTATCTCCGGCTGATATTTCTTCGCCATTGCGATCTGTGCTGAGTAAGAGTAAAAATACCAAAGTGCTACTAGGTGAAGTGAATGATATCGATCCAGAAGCGCAAAAAGTAATTTTAGGTGATGAGGTAGTACCTTACGATACATTAATTGTTGCTACAGGTGCAAAACATTCTTATTTTGGTAAAGACGACTGGGAAGAATTCGCACCCGGTTTGAAAACTGTGGAAGATGCGCTGTTAATGCGTCGTCGCATCTTTACGGCTTTTGAAGCTGCTGAAAAGGAAGTTGACCCCCAAGTGCGGCGTGCTTGGTTAACATTTGTAATTGTTGGTGGTGGTCCAACTGGTGTAGAATTAGCAGGGGCGATCGCTGAATTGGCATATCACACCCTGAAAGAAGATTTTCGCAACATCGACACTTGTGAAGCGCAAGTTTTGCTTCTTGAAGGTCTCGATCGCATTCTGCCACCTTTCGCACCCGAATTATCAGCCGAAGCGGAAGCATCTTTAACACGGATGGGTGTCACGGTTCAAACAAAAGCATTGGTAACGAATATTAAAGATGATGTCGTTACTATCAAACAAAACGATACGGTTACAGAGATTGCCGCAAAAACAGTATTATGGGCAGCAGGTGTCAAAGCGTCGGCAATGGGAAAAGTTTTGACAGAACGCACTTCTGCTGAATGCGATCGCGCTGGACGAGTGATTGTTGAACCCGACTTAAGTATCAAGAAACATTCTAATATTTTCGTAGTTGGCGATTTAGCGAATTTTTCCGATCAAAATGGTAAACCTTTACCCGGTGTCGCACCGGTAGCCAAGCAAGAAGGAGAATACGTAGCTTCCCTAATTCAACAACGACTTCAGGGTAAAACTTTACCACCGTTTCATTACATTGATCGCGGTAGTTTAGCGATGATTGGGCAAAATTATGCCGTTGTAGACTTAGGCTTTATTAAACTTACAGGTTTCTTCGCTTGGCTATTTTGGCTATTAATTCACATCTACTTCTTAATTGAGTTTGACAACAAATTAGTAGTAATGATTCAGTGGGGCTGGAACTATTTTACTCGCAATCGTGGCGCAAGATTGATTACCGGTAGAGAAGCATTCCAGGAAATAGAATTTGAAGACACTAACGGTTATTACAAACAAGATAAAAATAGACCGACAGTTAATGTTTAGATAAAAAAATCGTGGTTATTGGTTAGTAGTTGATAGTGTTTTGTTTACAGCTAAATGACTTGTCAAAATCCCGGTATCTTGAAGAGACCGGGATTCTCTTTGCTATATTTAATATCATGTCCGGTAGATTACATATTATGATGTAGAGACGTAGCACTTGGTAGTCTCTACAAGGATTTCGGATTTTTTTATTAATGTCAATTAAACGAACATAATATAAAAGCAGATATAGCAATCCTAGATAAAAGCGTGAAAATTCGCGGTGTTCAGATTCCCGACTTCTTTAAGAAGTCGGGAATCTAACTTTTCACGCTCTCCCGATCGGATTGCTATATGCCCGATGCCGTGTTTGAAAATATTACTTATTTATTTAGTGAAAACCAGTACATTAGATTTAGGGATTCAAAAATAAACTGATGAAAGCAAAAGCTTCTAGTTTTGCATCTATCGTGGGGGAAGATAATGCTGTCTGCCTATGGGAAAATATCGAACTTAGTCGCCAAGAGCGTATTCTACAGGCGATAATGCCTGGAAGTGTTCCCAGCTGCATTGTTTATCCTCACACTACCGAAGAATTAGCACAAGCGATCGCCCAGGCTCACCAAAATAACTGGCGCGTTTTAACTTGCGGTAATTGTAGTAAAATCAGCTGGGGCGGTTTAGCAACTTGCGTTGATGTGGTAATCAGTACCGAACGCATTAACCGACTAATTGAACATGCAGTTGGGGATTTGACTGTCACTGTAGAAGCGGGAATGAAATTCTCAAAGCTGCAAGCAATTTTAGCCGAACATCGCCAATTTCTCGCTCTCGACCCCACCGCACTCCTATCTGCAACTATTGGTGGGATTATCGCCACAGCTGATACAAATTCTTTGCGGCAGCGTTATGGCAGTGTGCGGGATCAACTTTTGGGTATTACCTTTGTGCGTGCTGATGGACAAATTGCCAAAGCTGGGGGACGCGTGGTAAAAAATGTTGCCGGCTACGACTTGATGAAGTTGTTTACTGGATCTTACAGCACACTTGGGATTATAAGTCAAGCAACTTTTCGAGTTTATCCGTTGCCGGAGATATCGGGGACGGTGGTGCTAACTGGTACGGCTCTTGCTATATCTCAAGCTGCGGACACTCTGCGAGGTTCGGCACTGACACCAACTCAGGCTGATTTGCTTTCAAGTCAAGTTGTGTCTAATTTAGGTTTGGGTAAAGGTTTGGGTTTAATCGCTCGCTTTCAAAGTATAGTTGAAAGTGTGAAGGAACAGTCAAACCGACTTTTGGAAGTAGGGGAAAAGTTGGGTTTACAAGGAACGATTTATTCTGCGGCAGATGAAGTTGATTTATGGCAGAAATTGCGAGAGCAAATGCATTCTGATGTTACAGGGTCGGAAATTATTTGCAAAATCGGAGTGTTACCTACTGCTGGGGTGGAAGTTTTGACTTCGGTGGAGATGGGTTTGATTCATATTGGTAGTGGTTTAGGGGTGTTGCGGTTTGAGGGTGAAGGTGAGGTTGTCAAGATGCGATCGCTCTGTGAAGGTAATAGGGGTTTCCTCACTATTTTATCTGCACCGATTGCTGTAAAACAAAAAATAGATGTGTGGGGATATACGGGTAATGCTTTGCAGATTATGCGGGGTATTAAGGAACAGTTTGATGGTAAGAATATTTTAAGTCCTGGTCGTTTTGTGGCGGGAATTTGAGAAGAGAAACGAACCGCAGAGGGGCAGAGAACACAGAGATAGAGAGGGGAGAGGTATGCAGGTTTCAGATACTAATTTAAAGAATAATACGGCTAGTTTGAAGAATTTGAAAGGGTTTGATGAAAAGAATCCGCCTGAGCCGAAGTTGATTGATAGTTGTGTGCATTGTGGGTTTTGTCTTGCGACTTGTCCTAGTTATCGGGTGCTTGGTAAGGAGATGGATTCTCCGCGAGGAAGAATCTATTTGATGGATGCAATTAATGAGGGTGAAATTGCGCTAAATGAGGCGACGGCGGAACATTTTGATTCTTGTTTGGGGTGTCTTGCTTGTGTGACTACTTGTCCTTCTGGTGTGCAGTATGATAAGTTAATTTCGGCAATTCGTCCTCAAGTTGAAAGGAATTATTCGCGCAGTTTGCCTGATAGGTTATTTCGCCAATTAATATTTTCTCTGTTTCCTTATCCGAAGCGTTTAAGATTTTTATTGGTTCCATTGTTGATTTATCAAAAGTTGGGTTTGCCGAAAGTTGTGCGTTCTACTGGTTTACTTGAACGCATATCTCCCCGCTTGGCTGCAATGGAATCAATTCTGCCGGAAGTTACTTTAAAATCTTTTCAAGATAATTTGCCTACTGTTATTAAGGCAAATGGTGAAAAACGTTATCGTGTGGGCGTGATTTTGGGTTGTGTGCAACGGTTATTTTTCTCGCCGGTGAATGAGGCAACGGTGCGAGTTTTAACAGCGAATGGCTGTGAGGTTGTGATTCCTAAATCTCAAGGTTGTTGTGCCGCGCTTCCTGAACATCAAGGACAAACTGAACAAGCGAAAGCTTTAGCGAGGCAGATGATTGATAGTTTTGCTGACACTAATGTGGATGCGGTGATTATCAATGCGGCTGGTTGCGGTCATACTTTAAAAGAATACGGTCATATGTTAAAAGATGACCCAGAATATTGCGAAAAGGCAAAGGAATTTGCTAGTAAGGTAAAGGATGCACAAGAGTTTTTGGCGACGGTTGGTTTAACGGCGAAACTGTCACCAATTGCCGATAAACCATTGAATTTGGTTTATCAAGATGCTTGTCATTTATTGCACGGACAAAAGATTAGTGTGCAACCGCGTCAGTTATTGCGGCAAATTCCAGGGGTGAAGTTGAGAGAACCGATTGACGCGGCTTTGTGTTGTGGTAGTGCGGGAGTTTACAATATGCTGCAACCGGATGTTGCTGATGAATTGGGTAAGCAAAAGGTGCAGAATTTGTTGAATACTGGTGCTGATTTAATTACTTCTGCAAATCCTGGTTGTACGTTGCAAATTACTAAACATTTAAAGTTGCAGGGTAAGGAGATTTCTGTAGTGCATCCAATGGAATTGTTGGATTATTCGATTCGGGGTGTGAAGTTGAAGATGTAAAGACGTTCCGACGTAAAGACGTTCCGCTGGAACGTCTCAGAGCGCATGTGTGATTTGCGCTCCCATGATATAAAAGCCAGTCAAAGCAATATTTTCAGCTACGTGGTATCTGATGACAGGTTCTCTAGCTTTGAGCAAACTAACAAAGTCACGATCTCATCACGCAACTCGACATGGGTCATTAAACATCTCTTAAAATGAACTATCCGTTGTCCACAACCCATGTAGAGACGCGAAATTTCGCGTCTCTACATTGTTTTCCACGACGTTTGTCTATTGGTTCACCGTTTTTGTCACCCGCCGACATTATCAAAGAGAGGATATCTGCACTATTATAAATCTCCAAAAATTAAATATGCGTTATCCAAAACCCTTGTAGAGACGCGAAATTTCGCGTCTCTACAAGGGTTTTCACCAGATGTCTATTATAAATCTTGGTTATCTCTGCGTTCATGAATCCCCGTCTAAAGGAGATTATTCATTTGCTGCCTTTTTCGCAATAAATTTCCCCCTAAGGGAGAACCAGATGTATCCAGCACTGAACACAAAAGCTGCTTGAGTTGTTCATAATGCTCTCCTTGATGCATACTAAACACCGCTTGTAAAATCACTCTGAGAGATATTTCTTGCATTGAAGGAGAGACTGCAAAATATTCATTACTTGTCATAAATCTACCATAAGGTATTTATAACCAAAAGCGATCGCCTCTACACTTGCAACACGAAGCTTATTTTTTATACAAATCGTGATGGTAGATATTTATATTCTCAATCTCCTTTTCATTGGTCTACTTTTACTATTGGTGACGCTAGGTTCAGGCTTCATTTCACGCTTACCTCTTTCCTTTGCCCTCATCTATCTAGTGGTAGGTATATTGGTTGGACCTTATGGCTTAGGGCTGATTAAATTGCGCCAAGGAGATGCATTCAACGCTGAGGTGCTAGAACGACTAACAGAGTTGGTGGTGATTGTTTCTGTGTTTGGCTGCGGTTTAAAAATCGTTCGTCCGCTACGTTTAAAAGCTTGGGATATTACGACGCGGTTGATTGTATTTTTGATGCCAATTTCCATTTTTGGGCTAGCTGTAGTAGGCAAATTGTTTTTAGGAATGAATTGGGGAGAGGCAATTTTATTAGGAGCAATTTTAGCACCAACTGACCCTGTTTTAGCATCAGAAGTGCAACTGACAGATACAAACGACGAAGATGAGTTGCGCTTCGGTTTAACTTCTGAAGGTGGTTTAAATGATGCTCTAGCTTTTCCCTTTGTTTATTTTGGCATTCATGCCTTAAAAGATGATAATTGGAACAACTGGTTTAAGCAATGGGTGGCAGTTGATTTAATTTGGGCGATCGCTTCAGGTATCTTAATGGGAATTATCGTTGCCAAAGCAGTAGTTTGGTTCGATAAAAAAATTCAAAAACGCCATCGCGTTGATGAGACGATGGAAGATTTTGTAGCCATCAGCACGATATTGTTAACTTATTCATTGACAGAAATTGTTAACGGCTATGGTTTTTTGGCAGTCTTTGTTGCTGGTTTAGTTGTACAGCGTAGTTATAATTCCGATAAACCATTGGAACAACTCGCATTTGTCGAACAAATTGAAAAGCTTTTGGAAGTCGGAACAATTTTAATATTGGGAACAATATTATTATTTAAGCCTATGCTTGATTATGCTTACCAATCTTTGTTAGTGATAGTATTTCTATTCTTTGTGATTCGACCTGTAGGAGCCTGGATTAGTACAATTGGTAAGCGTTCCTCAAACTCGCGTCACCAAAGAATGGACTCACGAACTCGCTGGCTATTTGGTTGGTTTGGTATTCGCGGTGTAGGCTCTTTATATTATCTCGCTTATGCATTTGGTAATGGTTTGAAAGGTGAACTTGGTGAACAAATTGGCTGGATTACTTACACAACTATTGTTGTTTCAGTAATTGTACATGGAGTTAGTTCAACTCCATTAATGAATTGGTACGAGCGCAAAATTGCCAAGCATGAAAATGCAACTCCCCCCGCTACGGTTGATGAATTTGAGTGAGGGGG
>NZ_JAOWRF010000407.1 GCF_025753815.1 Plectonema radiosum NIES-515
CTGTCCCCCTGTCCCCAAATCCCCCTAACGCACAGCCGTAGGTTCGACTTCCAAGTTTTGGAACATGGGGGTGCTGAGGTAGCGTTCACCAAAGGAAGGCTGAATCATGACGATTAAGCGATCGGCGTTTTCTGGGCGTTTAGCGACCTGAATTGCTGCGTATAAAGCAGCACCGGAGGAGATACCAGATAACAATCCTTCTTCTTTTGCCAAACGACGCCCATAAGCGATCGCTTGATCGTCAGTGACTTTAATCACTTCGTCAATCAGTTCGGTACGGAGAATAGTTGGGACAAATCCGGCACCAATGCCTTGAATTTTATGCGGACCTGGTTCACCACCAGAGAGGACGGGGCTATTGCTGGGTTCAACAGCGATCGCCTGAAAACTAGGCTTGCGTTGTTTAATTACTTCCGCAATTCCAGTAATTGTCCCGCCGGTACCTACCCCAGCGATGAGAATATCCACTTCCCCGTCTGTATCTTCCCAAATTTCTTCGGCGGTAGTTTTGCGGTGAATTTCCGGATTTGCTGGGTTGCGAAACTGTTGCAGCATAAAAGCGTTGGGAGTTTTAGCGACAATTTCCTCCGCTTTGCGAATTGCCCCTCGCATTCCCTCTGCCCCTGGAGTTAACTCCACATGTGCACCATAAGCGCGTAGCATAGCGCGTCTTTCTAAACTCATGGTTTCTGGCATCGTTAAAATCAAACTGTAGCCACGCGCTGCCGCTACCATTGCGAGCGCAATCCCCGTATTTCCTGAGGTTGGCTCGACTAAAATAGTTTTTCCTGGAGTAATCCAGCCTGTTGTTTCTGCTTGCTGCACCATGCTGATGCCGATGCGGTCTTTGACTGAAGCCGCTGGGTTCATTCCTTCCAGCTTCACTACAATTCTGGCTACACATCCTTCAGCTTGGGGGATCTTATTCAGAGCAACTAAAGGAGTCCGTCCAATAAGTTCTGTTACGTCTTTGGCTATCCGCACGAATTAACTCCTACAATTCTAAACTTAGTAAAGTGTCACATATTTTATTTTCTTACAGTTAGTTGTATATATGTGTGTCACGATTTAAATTTACTAATTTATTTCTTTGAATGAGTTGTTGATGTAAGTTGCACTCATTGAGCGCAAGTGTATGTATAAACATATATAAATTATATACTCTAACTTACCCATAACACTTAAAATATTTGAGCAGAGTGGTTAGAGTGGGCAAGGGTTGAGTGAGAATCGGGCTGTTGAGTTGTGTGATGCGAGTGGGAATTGTTCGCTTTCGCTTTAACAACTCTGGCTTACTAACAAAGCATTTTATAAATCAATGGAAGTTATTTCTGTAGTGTTTAGATGATTTTTTAATTTCTCTAGATAAGAGACAGAAATATTTAATGCAACCTTAATGTTTTATTGATTCACTTTAAGTTAATTGCGTGTATATTTACCAAATAATATGATTTGCTTTGAGTACAAACTTTCAGAAGCAGAAATTAGCTCAAAAACAGTCTTTTATCAAAGCCTGGATGGGTTTGATGTTGAGTACAAAAATGCTAGAACCCCCAGAACGTAAATACTAGTACCCCGACCCAAAAATACTAGTACCCATACCCCAAGAAATTTTTTGAAGTCTTATCATATAAGAATTGCAGGCTTTGAGTACAAATCTAATTAATTTAATAATCTTAATCCACACAGATAAATAGTTGTGTGCAGAGACGACTGATATAAAACTTATAGGATTTACGCAGAGATTCCCCTCTACCCCCCGACATTCTGATGGTGCAAACCTAAAGAACGAGGGGGGACTTCTTAACCCCCTGTAGATAAGGGAAAGATATGCGTCACTCCTGTCATCCGTTTTTCCTGACTTCGGATATTTATATTTTGCACGCTTCTGCCAGACTTTTATTTGCTAAAGCTTAGTGCTTGTATAAACCGTAAAAAATATTTGCTCACTGGGTAGATACTGCCTTGCAACGAAGAGTCAACCTGAAGGCTGAAGTATGAAGTATGAAGTATAAAATTAACCCAACCATACTCAAGTCTGAAGCATGAAGGATAAAACATGAATGATATTTAGCGTTGCATATTTTCGCTTGGGATTTTGTCATATATGTCAAAAAATGAACGTATTGTAGAGACGTGACGATGGAACGTCTCTACGATTCATCCTACCGTTATGCAATGGCTGATATTTTGTCCCTCATATTTATAAAGCTTGTCCTAACTTCATCTTTTACACTTCATACTTCTTTAGTCAAGATGAGAGCCAGAATTGTAAATATTATCACAGTTTGTTTAGTAACTTTAGCAGTGCTTTCTCCAGGAGTAGTAGTATTTGGCATAATTTGGGGACGACATATCGAATTATTAGAAATAAAGAATTCAACTTATGCAGTTAATCAAATTGGTACAGATACTATTGACGAAGCACTGCAAAAAAGCTTATCAACGACTAAGCAGGAAGATACAAAACCCAATCCTGTCCAAGAAATACTAACTACTGTTGAGCAATATAAATTTGCCACTTTGTTGGAATGGTTTTTCTTGTTTTTCCCTATTTGTATTGGCTTGGCAATTCTTTTCTACGATAGGTATCTTGTATATAGGGCTGCGGTTTTGCAAGAACAGATAGAAATGTTAGAAAGACTTTGGCAGCAAAGCATCGAGCAATAAATAATTTAAAATCAACAAAAGTAACCATGACAGAACAAACCCAAGAACAACGCCAAAACCTGTATTTTAATTTAATTGATAAGCTACTTAAGTGTCCTAACGGTCAGGAACCCGAAGTTTTAGAGCAAGAGCCAGAATTAATTGATAGTGGCTTGGTACAGACAATGATGCAAGTAGGAACTATGTTTGCTCACGAAGGAAATCAAGATGGTGCCGAGTTTTTGTTTTTTGTTGCGCGTGAGCTAGCGAAGGAATTAGGATTGTATCCTGAAGTTTCAAATAAGGAGTAGAAATGCTATTGACCTCAATAGATGCCGGACAAATCGCGTTAGAGTTTCTAATGGCTGATTGGAACATTTCTGAACCAAATAGTGAGTGGTTTACAATTTTTAACTCTCGTTTGATTGGTGAGTGTTGGTACATTGTAGAACTTGGCATTGCCGGATTTCCTGATAGGTGGTTTATTCAAGTTTACGACAATGGAGAGTGTGACCCAAACTATACATTTATCTCTCCTATGCGTGGTTCAGATGGATATGTTGACCTCATGGATTTACCACAATTGGTTGCAGAGGTTTTGGTGTCAGAGCGTAATGCTCGATAATCACAATTAATGATTGTTATGAGTTAAAACTTGGAATCATAAATTTGTCAGCAATTCTGATGTTTTGCCAAAACAATCAATTTAAATTATTTAACTGCCTTGGCTGAATTAGCGCTACATGTGATGATTTTTCCAGTTCGAGGCAAGTTGAAAAAAGTTTGGGTGCTATATCAAATTAATAGGAGGTGTGCTTTTCGCATACCTCCTATTGTTTAATTGTAATTATAAAAGATTAATAAAAAATGGGTTTATTGTCAACCAAAGCTGACAGAAAATGTGTTATATTAACATATGTGATGAGCGCTACGAAAATAAGTTTTGTAATGATTACTGAAGATATCCTAGCCAAAGAATTCATCAGAGTCGTGGAAGATTATTACCCACAATTAGGGGAATTATTACACGGCTGTTATGTGAAAGTCATCACCTGTTATTGGGGACGACCTCCTAAACGCTTGCAATACATCGGGATTTATTGCTCTGCGGAAATATTGACTTATGTGCAAGCTAAAAAAGATGTACTTAGAGAAGTAGCAGACAACATGGGGTTAGTTCAGGTGGTGTTTCTGAATGCCTCACGACTGCTACGCGATCCGATGTCAAAACTAAAGCAGGCACATCCACGCTTGTGGTTAGATTTGCATTGGGTCGCAACTTAGAAATAATAGCGATCGCCATGAAAATCGGACTGTTTTGTAATTATGAAAATCCCTACCAGGATGCCCATCGTGCCATCTTCGAGCAAGTCGCGCTGGTGAAACATGCCGAATACCTCGGCTTTGACCAAGCCTGGGTGAGCGAACATCATTTCAATGAATTGAATATCAGTTCATCAATGTTAGTCTTGCTGGCGCACCTAGCAGGCGTTACTTCCACAATTCGATTAGGAACTGGAGCGGTGTTGCTGGCGTTTCATAACCCCATTCGAGTAGCGGAAGATATTGCTACATTGGATAATTTATGTAGTGGTCGGTTAATATTTGGAATTGCCAAAGGTGGACCGTTTCCGCAACAAAACAAGCATTTTGCTACAGCAACGAGTGAATCTCGTCCGAGAATGTTAGAAGCGATCGCGATGATTCAGCAGTTGTTATATGAAAGGGATGTCACCTTTAACGGGCAATATTATCAATGTGCAAAGTTGACAATTTACCCGAAACCATTGCAACCGAAAATACCCGTGTTTGTGGCAACTGGTGATGATGACGGGGTAGCCTTTGCCGCAAAACATTCCTTCGGTTTGATGGGGGGACCGCCGTTTTCACTGAATAGATTGAAGAATACTGTTGCCAAATATCGTGCCTTAAATTCCAGCGGTGCTGAAAATCTCATGCTGGCACGCTTCTTTTTTGCTGCTAAGACATACGATGAAGCAGTGAATGAAGCGATGCCTTTTATCCGCAAATACAGCCTGAAAATGAAAGCCAATTCTGCCCAACTTATGCAAGGCAGTCTCAATCAAAAAGTCAAATCATTTGACCGCGACAACATTTGTTTTGATGAAGACTATTTGATTGAGAATTCGATTATTGGTGATGTGGCTACTTGTCGCGACAAAATCAAAAAATTTCAGGATGAATTAAATATAGGCACGCTGGCACTCAAACCCTCGTCTTTTGACTTGCAAAAAAACCTTGAGAGTTTGACTCGCTATAACCAGGAGGTGCAAAATTATGTGTAAACCACCCTCACTACCTGCGGATGATTTACCGCCAACAGAGGTAACAAAACTTGATAGAATGCTGCATCAAGAGCTAGAACAATCTACTGGCAGATGCTTTTATCAAGCGTGCGATCGCATTACCCGCACATTACTCTCTAACTGTCATTGGTATATCACCACAAATGCCGATAGCCTGACCTTGGTAATTGACAGTCCTGACATCGTATCTTACTGGCATATAGTCAGCAACATTCCTCAATTTGGCAATCGACTTGAGCGATTTTCTAGTAATGCTAACATCCGCGTTTATCCCCCATTTGGCAAAGGGGGTGCGTTTGAAATTAGCGTCAACGAAATATCAGCTTATCGAGATTGGCTTTGAGACAACGCTGTTATATTATGTCCCAATACGCTTGGTGTTAAGCCCGATCGGACGAGCGTAGAGACGCGAAATTTCGCGTCTCTACAGGTCTAAAATCAGTACTAAAAATCCTTAACACCAAGCGTATTGTATTATGTCCGGCAAATTATATTACATATATTGCAATACCGTTCAGTTAAGCCTGAAATCCTCTGTAGAGACGCGAAATTTCGCGTCTCTACATGCCGAAATCAATACCAAAAATCCTTAACTGAACCGTATTGACATATATTGTAGAGACGTTCCGGCGGAACGTCTCTACGATGTTGCCGTGTTTTTATTACTATTAATAAGCGCGGATACTATATTAGCTAATAGTTTTTTGCGCTAACCACTCATACCAATTCTCCAATCCCATTCCTGTCTGGGCTGAAAGTTGAAAAACTTGAATTTGCGGATTGACTTGCTTGGCATATTCTATGCAGCGTTGCACATCGAACTTGACATAAGGCAGCAAATCAATTTTTGTCAAAATCATTATCTCACTAGCGCGAAACATATAGGGGTATTTTATCGGTTTATCTTCTCCCTCTGTCACCGATAAAATTACAACTTTTGCCTGTTCTCCCAAATCAAATAAAGCCGGACAAACAAGATTGCCAACATTTTCAATCATCACTATCGAATCCAAAGGTGGATTGAGTTGTTGCAAACCTTTTTCTACCATTGCTGCATCTAAATGACAGCCACTACCCGTATTTACTTGAACAACTTTACAGCCTGTCTCTTTGATTTTTTCGGCATCATTAGTAGTTTCTTGATCGCCTTCAATCACACTAAGAGACAACTGCTTTTTTAAATCATTGATTGTCCGAGTTAAGAGAGTTGTTTTTCCCGAACCCGGAGAACTGACTAAATTTAATGCCAGAATATTTCTACCTTTAAACCAGCCGCGATTTTGGGCAGCTATCAAATTATTTTTTCCTAAAATTTCATGTTCTAATGATATAGTTCTGCCATGTATTTTGGCATGAATTTGAGATACTTCATTAATATCGTGACTGTGGGAATGGGTAACTACCTTGCCATCAGGTAACACATGAGTATGATGGTGATGGGTTTCACTTTGAGGCTGAATTGTCATTACTGTACCCGTTTGCAAATTAGAAACTTTAGCTTCAGCATCATCAGAACAGCCGCAAGTTACACACATACTTCCTCTATCTCAATTTCTTTTATTTTTAATTCTTCGCCAGCTATTAAATCTAGTTTAAGGCTGCCACAAGTACAGACACCAAAGGGCTTTTCTAGAGGAATTTCTGCACCACATTGACGACATCTTGCTAAACCGGGAATTTGCAATATTTCTAATATTGCCCCTTCTAAAACCGTGTTTTGAGAACAAATATCAAAACAAAAAGATACGGCATCAGGCATAATAGCTGAAAGCTTGCCAATTTCTAATAAGACTCGTCGTACTTTTGCACCATTGGCGTATTCAGCTACAATTGCTACAACATTTTGAGTAATTCCTATTTCGTGCATAAAACTCAGGCGATCGCTATTTTTTTAAATCAGATGTAGGGTGTGTTAACGCAGTGTAACGCACCAGAAAAATTAGGTACGTTACTATACATTAAGCTTGTATAATTAATCAAAAAATTACTTAATTCACAAACAAACTAACTTTTCATTACTTATCTTTCACAAATCCTATCAATAGCCTTTTGATGAAAAAGTCCGATTGACTACAAATATCTATATAAAAACTTAATAAATTCTCTGAAATCATCATCATAACTTAACAAATGCGTGGTAATTGATCGCCAACAAGCATATCAACAATGCGTTCAGCACCGAAAATAGTGTTTAACAATACAATACCCGGAGGTGAGGAAATAACTTCACCGATAATACAAGCATCTTTTCCGGCTGGGTGAGACTTCATAGCTGATAAAACGGTGTCAGCATTATCACCTTTCACCACTACAACTAACTTACCTTCATTCGCCAAATACAACGGATCTAAACCTAAAATTTCGCAGACACCTTTTACTTCTTCACGCACTGGGATAGACTTTTCATACATGCGAATTCCTACATTTGAACTGATAGCAAATTCATTTAATACTGTAGCCAAACCGCCGCGTGTTGCATCCCGCATTGCATGAACTCCGGGACAAACATTGAGGATAGTTTCAACTAAATCATGCAATGGCTGACAGTCACTTTCAATATCAGTATCTAATGCCAATTCACCACGAGCAATTAAAATAGCCGCGCCATGATTGCCCAATTCACCATTAATAATTATCGCATCTCCCGGTTGAATATTATGTGCGGAAATAGCAACTCCCGCTGGAATTACGCCAATACCAGCAGTATTAATAAACAACTTATCTACGGCACCGCGCTGCACAACTTTGGTGTCACCTGTCACAATTTGGATGCCAGTTTTTTGCGCGGCTATTTTCATATTTGTAGCGACGCGTCGCAATGTTTCTACAGGTAATCCTTCTTCTAAAATAACACTACAACTAAGATATAAAGGTTTAGCACCACTCACTGCTAAATCATTTACAGTGCCATAAATTGCTAATTCTCCGATATCACCGCCGGGAAAAAATAAAGGGTCTACAACATAAGAATCGGTGGTGAAAGCGAGTCTGTCTCCGTGTTGTGTGAAACTTGCTAAATTAAAGGTTGCTTGGTCTTCTAATTCGGAGAGAATTGGATTATCAAAATTACTTATAAATATATCATTAATTAAATCGCGCATTGCTTTACCACCGCTACCATGCGCGAGAGTAATATGAGTATCTCGCAATTTACCTCGGCGAGGGACTTTTTGAAATAGGGGATTTTGGGCTGAGTTATTGGGGGAAAGTTTCATATTCAAATATTATTAAGTTTGTAGTAAGCGCTTCAGCGCTGAAGCGCTTACTACGATAAAATTAAGATGTAAACAAGTTGAGTGTATCAGTGAGTTTAACTAATTCGCGCTTTTTTCAATAGAATGACCCTTAGCAATTTGAACTTTGATAAATGGCATATAAGCTCCTTTTTATCGAGAATTACCGCAAGCAGGGAGAGGTTCTTGAGATATTGTTATCTGTGATATTTCCGGTATATTTTTCTTAGCAACTTTAGAAAGGCGACCATATTTGTAATAAGCTGCACATGCACCTTCAGAAGAAACCATGCAAGTTCCAATCGGTGTTTCTGGGGTGCAAGCTGTACCAAATACTTTACATTCCCAAGGCTTCAATACTCCTTTGAGAATTTCCCCACATTTACAAGCTTTATGGTCAGCAACTTTGAGATTAGGAATGGTAAATTTAAGTTCGGCGTCAAATTGAGCATACTTTGTCCTAATTTTTAAGCCAGAATTAGGAATTTCACCCAATCCGCGCCAATCAAAGTTTTCTCGTACTGTAAAAACTTCGTTGATAGCTTCTATCGCAACAATATTTCCTTGTGTTTCTACAATTCGATTATATTGATTTTCGACTTCACAACGATTTTCAACTAGTTGCTGTAATAGCATCCAAATTGATTGAAAAATATCTAAAGGTTCAAATCCAGAAATAACAATTGGTTTATGATACTGTTGAGAAATAAATTGATAAGGGTCTGTGCCAATTACCATACTGACATGACCCGGACCGATAAATCCATCAAGTTGTAAATCGCGATTATCTAACAGTGCTTTGAGAGCGGGAATCACGAGGACGTGATTAGAAAACATGCTGAAGTTATGAATTTTTGCAGATGCTGCTTGCAAGATGGTAAAAGCAGTGCTGGGGGCAGTTGTTTCAAACCCAAGGGCAAAGAAGACGATTTCTTTGTCGGGGTTTTCTCTAGCGATTTGCAGGCTATCTAGGGGAGAGTAAACCATGCGAATATCTGCACCTTGTGCCCTGGCTTGCAGTAAGGTGGTTGTGGAACCGGGAACCCGCATGGCATCACCAAAGGTGGTGAAAATGACGTTGGGATTTTGGGAGATAGCGATCGCATCATCTAATCTTCCCTTTGGCATCACACACACCGGACAACCAGGACCGTGAATTAATTCTATTGTGTCCGGCAAAATTTCTTCAATGCCATACTTAAAAATAGAATGGGTATGACCACCGCATACTTCCATTAATTTGATAGGCTTTCCTAATATTTGACATAATTTTTCAATTTCGTGGAGTAATGCTTCAGCTTTTTGTGGTTCGCGAAATTCATCAACGTATTTCATATTAACTTTTAATTTACTCGTAGTAAGCGCTTCAGCGCTTATATTAACCCATAGCTTCTGCTAACTCTTCCAATAACTTTAATGTTTCCGCCGCTTCTTTTTCATTAATTCGATTCATAGCAAAGCCAACATGAACCAACACCCAATCTCCAACACAAGATTCGGCGGGATGCTGTTCGTTAACTATGCAAGCAATATTAACTTGACGCTTTACACCACCTACACTAACAATAGCTAATTTTTGATTAATGTCTGTTATTTCTGTTATTTGACCGGGAATTCCTAAACACATTTTTATTGTCCTTGTAAAGAGAAACGAACCGCAGAGGCACAGAGAACACAGAGAAAGAAAAGAAAGAGTATTTAGAATATTGCAATTTATGGATTTATTAATTTAGCGGCTGCAATAACAGCTTGTCCTAGTGATAAACCGCCATCGTTTGAGGGTATTAAACTGTGAGTTAGTACTTTTATTTCTAATGCTTCTAAGCGTTTAGTTACTTGCTGTAATAAAATACTATTTTGAAAAACTCCTCCGGTGAGAATGACTTGATTTATTACATTTTCTGTACGGAGATGTTTAACCATTTCTACAATGGCGTTAGCTAAACTTTTGTGAAATTTAGCAGCTATGACGGGTTGAGAAATCTGCTGTTGCAAGTCGTGGAGTAAGGCTTGCCACATTGGGCGCGGGTCTATACAATAAATACTATCTAAAATGTCAAGTTTAAAAGGATATATTTGGGTTTCTTCATGATTATTTAAGCTATGGATATCGACTAAGGCTTCCATTGCGATCGCTGCTTGTCCTTCATAGCTACATTCTTCGCGACAAATACCGATAGCAGCAGCAACTGCATCAAATAAACGCCCGACTGATGAAGCTTGGGGAGAGTTTATCTGTTTCTCGATTAGCTGATTGAGAAGTTTCAGCGGTTTGTTCTCGAGAAAATTTAATATTTCTAACTCACCGTATTTTTGTTTTAAATTATCCCAAGTATCGGTTGATATTAAGTGTGCATAGGTGTTACGCCAAGGCTGATAAATTGCTTGTGTACCTCCAATCATTGCCACTGGTTTAAATGTTGCTAGTCGCTTAAATTGGCGATAATCTGCTAACATAAATTCTCCGCCCCAGAGTGTACCATCTTCGCCATAACCCAGTCCGTCTAAAGCGATTCCTAAAACAGGGTTACTATCTAGAGGAATATTATTTTCTGCCATGCAAGCGGCAATATGAGCGTGATGATGCTGGATGTTATAAACTTTTATTTGATTAGCGTTTGCTAGTTCTTTACCTAGTTTTGTTGAAAGATATTCAGGATGTAAATCTAGAGATATTACTTCTGGTTTATGCTCAAATAGATTTAAATATAAATTTAGCGTATCTTGATAAGCGTTAAAAGCAGCAGCATTTTCTAAATCACCTAAATGTTGAGAAAGAATTGCTTGTCCATCTCGTAATAAACAAAAGGTATTTTTTAACTCACTACCCATTGCTAATATATGAGGAACGTTGTTAAATCCAGGTGGTAAATTAATCGGTGTTGGCGCATATCCTCTAGCGCGGCGAATTGTTTGCACTTTATCACTAACTACCCGCACTATAGAATCATCTACCCGGTTAACAATCTCGCGATTATGTAGGAGAAAATAATCTGCAATTTTCCCTAACTTTTGCCGCGCTTCTTCATTATCAATACATTGCGGTTCATCAGAAATATTACCACTTGTTAAAACAATCGGACGATTCATCCGTTTTAGAATTAGATGATGCAAAGGCGTATAAGGTAGCATAAAACCGAGGGTATTTTGCCCAGGTGCGACGGAATGTGCTATTTCGCATTCTCCCCTTATCCCCCTATTTCCTAGTCCCCAGCCCCTAGTCCCTAGTCCCTTCTTTCGCATTAAAACAATCGGTGCTGCGGGACTTTTTAATAATTCTTTTTCCTTGGTGTTGGGAGTGCAATATTCTTCAATTACCGTTATATCTCGCGCCATTAAAGCAAAGGGTTTATGGTAACGTTTTTTGCGATCGCGCAATTTTTGCACTGCTGTTTCCTGCGTAGCATCGCAAGCAAGATGAATACCACCTAACCCCTTAATTGCTACAATCTCGCCTTTTTGCAACAAGGTACAAACAGCATCAATATCATCCAGCATCGAGAACATGAAGGCAGTAATCGGCTTACCATCTGCACGTTCTAAAGTCACTTGGGGACCGCATATATGGCAAGCAATAGGTTGAGCGTGAAATCGACGGTTTTCGACATCGTTGTATTCCTTCGCACATTCTGAACACATGGAAAAAGCAGCCATGCTAGTATTATTTCGGTCATAAGGAATAGCATGAATAATACTTAAGCGAGGACCGCAATGAGTACAGTTAGTAAAGGGGTAACGATACCAACGGCTAAGGGGATTAAAAATGTCTTCTTGACATTGCGGACAACTAGCAGCATCAGCGGCAATTTCTGTTTTTATCGCATTACTAACACTCGTAGAAATAACAAAATCATTAAAAGTAAATTCACCTTGATAAGGAGTTCGAGTCAGTTGACTAATTCTTGCTAAAGGAGGACATTCTTGCTTTAATTTTTGAACAAATTCTGTTAGAGATTCATCACTACCAGATACCCGAATTAACACACCTTGACCGTCATTCAAAACTTCCCCGCGTAACCCACAACCTCTCGCCAAACGATACACAGTAGGTCGAAATCCTACCCCCTGAACAGTTCCATAAACCCTGATTTCCTCAATAGACATAAATATTTTTCTTCTTTGCGCCTCTGCGACTTTGCGTGAGATAATATCTATACTTCCATTTTCCAAATTAAAATTCTATTATTTCCCGAATCAGCTATTATCGCAGTATTGCCACATACTTTTATTCCATAACACCAATTCAAACTATCTCTCTTTGGCAATGCAAAATCGCGATTTTCACCTTTACTTTGAAAATCTATTTGTCCAGCCAACGCATCCGCAACAGCACCTTGCAAAGATATAATTGATTCTGGCTTTTTCCATCCCAACAAACGAGAATTAGCAGTATCCGCAACTAACAACCAATCACCACTAGCCGTCACACCATAAGGCATACTTAAACTACTAGCGCTAGGAAAATAAACACCCTGATTTATTTCGACTAAATCAAAGCTTTTTTGTCCTAACACCACCGCACAAGGAGTATTATTTTCTGTTGGGATTCCTTGCCAAATCATCACACGGTTATTACCGGCGTCAGTGACAACTAAATTGTCTCCCCAAATGGTGATATCATGACACCAACGCATACTTGATGCTGAAGGACCAGCACCACCATTTTCGTTGCGCGATCGCATGTCTGGTTGTCCCAACACTAAATCCGCTGGTTGACCATTTTCTTGCGGTAATTCATTCCAAATTAAAACTCGACGATTTCCCGTATCAGCAACAAACAACCTCCCTTGATAATAGCAAACACCATAACACCAATTTAAAGTATTTGCTGCCGCTTCTTGCTTTCCCCGATTCGGTTCGTTGTCAATAAAATTAGCTTGACCTAACACCAAATCTGCCGGAACATTATTATCTTCCGGCACTTTTTTCCAAATTAAAACGCGATGATTCCAAGCATCTGCGACTGCTAAACCTTCCCCACAAGCACAAATCCCAGTTGGGACACTTAAAGTTGCCCTTCCTGGTGTACCTTTAGCATTTTGTCCCTCATGATTAAAGTCAGGTTGTCCAATTACCCAATCCGCAGGTTGATTGTCTGTAGTGGGTAAATTTCGCCATCCTAATAAGCGATGATGACCCGTATCTGACACCCATAAAGAACCAGTTTCGGATAGTAAACATGCACCACGCGGTGCAAACATTTCTCTTGCACTAGGTACTAAAGGTATTACTAATGTTTCTGATTCAATACTATTACCTAAAATTACTTCCGCACCATGAAACGACAGAGGCAATCTTTGGGCAATTTCTGTTGCTTCTGGCTTTAATTTTGATGTGGGAGTAATTTTAATTGGGCTATGCATCAATTTTATATTTTCAATAGTAGTTGCACAAAAACTTTATCACCCTTAATCTTTACAGGATACGAATGTAGAGAAACATCAGGTGCTGTTAAACATTCTCCTGTATCTAACCTGTACTGAAATCCATGAGATGGACAGGTGATAATACCATTTTCAACTGTACCCTCATCTAAAGGAGAAGCTAAGTGACTACAAGCATTTTTGTAACAGCTTATGTTAACACCTTGACGATGTAAAATCAGCGAATAACCTGCAAAATTAACTGCTAAAACAGCAGATTCAGGAACTTGATCAACAGTTGTTAGCTTAACCCAAGGAGGATTTCTCTTTTGATAAAATGGACTGGTTAAACCATTAGCACTATGAACAATAGGTTTCTTATCGACAGCGATAACTTTGGTAATTTCTGGACAATATTTTTTAATTGCTTGTTCAATTCCTTGAGATAAAGTCAAAGTTGAAGACGGACAATGACTGCAAGTTCCGATGAATCTGACTTCAACGGTATCTGGTAATTTAATTGCTATTAATTCCACATCACCGTTATGACTTTTTAAGCTAGGACGAACTTCATCAATGGCTGTTTGAACGCGCTGTGATAAAGGCGGTTTTGGCGGTTTTACGAGTTCGTGATACAGCAGTACTCCGTATACTACTTCATCATCTACTGCATCACGTAAAGCTGAAATTGATTCTTCTTTTTTTAAACTTTTAATCAACCGCATTAAAGCTACTTTATGTAAAGCTTCAATCGCTCTTTGTAGCCCCACTACTACACAGCGCTGGCTTTCATCCCACTCAGCTACAATTGCCTCAAAGCGGTTTATTTCTTGAATTAATTCCTCAAGTTTTGTCATTATTTATTGGATAGTGGTTAGTAGGAGTGTGGACAATACGGTTCGGTTAACGTATGTAGAGACTAGCAAGTGCAACGTCTCTACAAGGGTTTTGGGTTCACAAATATTCTTAACCGAACCGTATTGGGAGTGTGGATGGTGGATAGTGGTTAGTGGTTAAAAAATTACCAAGAACTACTATAAACAACTAACAAATAACAACCAACAATTAACAGATCACTTCATTTTAAAATCTTTGAGTAAAAATGGCATGATTGCACCAGTCAATAAGCTAGATACTATGATTGGTAGCCATAAGGGAACGTTGATTTGTGCAATTGATACCAACAAGAACAAACCTATGACAGTACCTATTGTAGTTTGCCGAATAAAATACACTGGATCGCGTATCAGCTTTCCTTTAAGAAATAATTTAACAGAAAACCAGCCCATCTCAAACATAATTACTCCTAGGAATTATTCAATAAATTTAGAATAAGTAGCCCTAAAAATATGGCTGGAATCACACCAGCAGGTCCCAATAATCCACCAGTCATCGCGGCTAATTCATAACCTAAATCTTTACCTGCTAAAAGTATGCCGCCAATGGCACCACCAACTATAGATAAGCCTGCTGCTATTGCTAGCCATACTAATGATGTAATCAGATTAATGTCACCAGACAGCAAGCTTGTAATTAAATCATTTGAGAAAATATCTTTCATACTGTTTATTCCTCATTAGCAATTTGCATCTCTACTTCTTGCAAAGCTTGGGTGACAATTTCTGCTTGTTCTATCTGTTCGTGCTGATTAAATATTTCCCTAGCTTCTTGATAGTAATCACGAACTCGCAAAAGATTTTTATAATTCCCGGCTTCTGGTTTTTCTGGATCATCTGGTAAGTTGAATAAGGCATTAGCTTTGTTAGAAATAGTGTTGGCATATTCTAAGGGTGTATCTTTAGCAGATCGCACTTTTAATGCTTCGTCGTAAGCAGCGATCGCTCGGAAAATATTCTCTCTTTGGTGCGAACTCGGTAAATATTGCAATGCGTTGCCTAAGTTATTTTGCAACATCGCATATTCTCTGGGGTGGTCAATCAGCTTGATGTGCTTCAATGCAACCTCAAATGACTGCACAGCCAAGCCTTGACGCAAGTATTCTCTTTCTGATGCTAATGGCATAGAAAGGTAAGCGATCGCTATATTGTTGTATAAAATAGCATATTCTTGTGGGTAATCCTGCCAGGTAAATACCCGCAAAGCCTCGTGATAAGCTTGGATGCTATCTGTCGTCCGCGCCAAATTGAATGGCACTAACGACTGCAACACCAACCCCAAATTCATCTGCACCTCTGCTACTTCCTCAGGTGAGGCAAATTGTTGCAAAATTGGCAGTGCTTCTTCATAACCTGCTTTCGCTTGGAGTAGCAATTGTGACCCAACATCCGGAATTGTCTGTAAGCCGAGTGCCATTCCCGCTTTAGCGCGGGCTTTGAGGAGAGGATAATCATCAGCGCACAATTCATACGCTCGATAATACAGCCCAACCGCATTTCGCAAATCTTGGGCAGTTTTAGGCTGTTGCAGAAAAGATTGCGCCATCGAAATCAGCATCTCGATTTTTTCTTCTGTCGTTGCTGATTCTGATGCGATCGCCGCGATCGCCGCTTTCACAGCTGAATCTGTAATACTAGGGGTCATCACCACTCTTTTGTCATCGGTTTGGGAATTGAATCTTTCAACGCCCACAAGACATGGAGACGCATTTGTTTCATGGCGTCTAATCAAGGGTTATACAAACTGCACCCTTGTGTTTTCCCCCGATATTCAAAGCTGTTCCCGATCTCTCCTCACCACTCTTTATCTACACCTTTTCCCTCGTTTGTTGCTTTACCTCTGGGCTGAGGAAAAGCCGCAATTTTAATTACCAAGTGTTTTCGCACCTATTCTATAAAGAATGAATTCTCCTTCAATTCAATCAGTCAATTTTCTGGAGCTACAAAACACTCTATTGTTTGAAGCATAGAGGAAAAATGTAAATATTTACGTTAATTTCAAACCTTTTAAATATATCTTAATATTATTTGTTTTTCCAAAAATAAAGTATTAATTTATATATTTTAAAATCTTATATTTTAGTTGAAAAGTTGTTGAATATCTATAAATAATATTTTGTATATATGCAATACATTTATTATCTCACAAATAACATTTTTTTCCTGATTAGCCCTATATAGTAAGGCTTGCACCCATATATTTTTCTATTTAAATGGTCAGTCTGGGGATGATTGCGTTTTATATTTTATTACGATTTGATTCAAAAATCTGTTCCGAGGAGAACTTTTTCCAAATATAAAATTGTATTTGCATAATACAAAATATCAAATTTTATTTAATCACATACAACCAAAGCAAAAACTACCTAATATTGAAAAATAGACGTTTAAAAATAGGCGCTACCTGACAAATTTCGTTGCTCGAAAGGATAAAGTATGAAGGAATGAAAAATTTTATACTTTATCCTTTCTTAGTTGCCTGAATTAGGCATGGTAAACAACATAGACAAAATAACCGATGACTAACTTACTATGGCTGCAAGGTGGTGCTTGTTCAGGTAACACCATGTCATTTCTCTAGTTGCTATAGAATAAACCTCAAACCTAACGAACGGGAGCGGGGAAACGCCGGATAGTCAATCTATCGTGGAAGCCGCTGATCAACAAGGGAGCAATGCGATAGTAATAAGTTGGGGATTACAGGCTTCTGCTGGGGTGGTCGTATTACTTGGCTGAACTCACCATTACCCGTTCGCTATTACCGATCTACACTGAAGCAAGGCTGATGCAAAAAAATCTACACAGGAAGGCACAAAAGTGGAAGTTAAAGCAGCGATCGCTTACAGCGCAGGAAAGCCATTAACTATTGAAACAGTCCAACTTGAATCCCCACGCAAGTTAGAAGTTTTAATCGAAATTAAAGCCACTGGCGTTTGTCATACCGATGCTTACACCCTTTCGGGAAAAGACCCTGAAGGCTTATTTCCCGCAATTTTCGGACATGAAGGTGCTGGTGTTGTGGTGGAAATTGGCGAAGGTGTCACCAGTTTAAAACCAGGGGATCATGTAATTCCTTTATACACTCCTGAATGCCGTCAATGTGAATATTGCCTAAGCTTAAAAACCAACCTTTGTCAAGCTATTCGCACTACTCAAGGACGCGGTGTCATGCCTGATGGTACTAGTCGTTTTTCTATCGACGGGCAGATGATTCATCACTACATGGGTACATCTACCTTTGCTAATTATACAGTATTGCCGGAAATTGCTGTGGCGAAAATTCGCTCTGATGCACCTTTTGATAAGGTTTGTTACATCGGCTGCGGCGTAACTACGGGTATCGGTGCAGTTATCAATACAGCGAAAGTTGAACCGGGTGCGAATGTCGTAGTTTTCGGTTTGGGTGGTATTGGTTTGAATGTCATCCAAGCAGCGCGGATGGTAGGAGCTAATATGATTGTTGGGGTAGATATTAATCCGAGTAAACGCGCTTTGGCAGAAAAGTTTGGGATGACGCACTTTGTTAATCCGCAAGAAGTTGAAGGTGATTTGGTGCCTTATTTGGTAGATTTAACTAAAGGTGGCGCTGATTATTCTTTTGAATGTATTGGTAATGTGAATATTATGCGCCAAGCTTTAGAATGCTGTCATAAAGGTTGGGGTGTCAGCGTGATTATTGGTGTTGCTGCTGCGGGTGAAGAAATTAAAACTCGTCCTTTTCAACTTGTGACGGGACGTGTTTGGAAAGGTTCGGCTTTTGGTGGTGCGAGGGGACGTACAGATGTGCCGAAAATTGTTGATTGGTATATGGAAGGAAAGATTAATATTGATGATTTGATTACTCATGTTATGCCGATTGAGAAGATTAATGATGCTTTTGATTTGATGCATAAGGGGGAGTCGATTCGCAGTGTGCTTGTGTTTGATTAAACGAACCGCGAAGAACGCAGAGAACGCAGAGGAAGAGTTTGAGAGAGTTATTTTTTGTTTACATATGATGTAGAGACGTAGCAATGCTACGTCTTTCGGATTTTTTTATTAATATCAATTAAACGGACATAATATGAGAAAAAAAATTATTTGTGCAACAAGTATTCTAAAAAGACCTTTATCTAATAGACATAAAAGTAGAAATTAATTATGCGTTGCCCGACCCCAAGAGACGTAGCTAGCTTACGTCTCTACGTCCTTTATGGAGATATCTAATGACTAATATCAATCTGATTTCCGAATATAAATCTTTCGGTGGTAAACTCGGCTTTTACTCGCACTTTTCTTCTACTTGTAATGGGGAAATGCGCTTTGCTGTGTATCAACCACCGCAAGCAATTCAAAAACCTGTTCCGGTTCTTTATTTCCTCTCTGGTTTGAGTTGCACGGAAGAAAATTTTATGGTGAAGGCGGGGGCGCAACGCTTTGCCGCAGAGTATGGTTTAATGTTGGTTACACCAGATACTAGTCCGCGCAATACGGGAATTGCAGGTGAGGATGATGATTGGGATTTTGGTACGGGTGCTGGCTTTTATGTTGATGCTACTTCACAACCGTGGCGATCGCATTATCAAATGTACAGCTATGTGGTCTGTGAATTACCTGCTTTAATCAAAAAACATTTCCCCGCAGAACCTGAAAAACAAAGCATTTTCGGTCATTCGATGGGGGGACATGGTGCGCTGATTTGTGCGTTGAGAAACCCGAATTTATATAAATCGGTATCCGCTTTCGCTCCCATTGTTGCACCTATGCGCTGTCCTTGGGGAGAAAAGACTCTCAGCCGCTATTTGGGTGATAATAAGGTAAGTTGGGCTGATTACGATGCTAGCGAATTGGTGCAAAAAGAAAGATATCACAGTTTGATTTTAATTGATCAAGGTACTGATGATAAATATTTAACTGAACAATTAAAGCCAGAGTTATTTGCACAAGCTTGCGCTGCTGTGAAACAGCCTTTAAACTTGCGTTATCAAGAAGGATATGACCATAGTTATTATTTTATCGCTACTTTTATTGAAGACCACATTCGCTATCATGCGATCGCTCTTTCAATGTCTTGAGTTAATTTATAATTTCCAAAGGGCTGGAGTTGCCTATAATAAATCTAGTTGAAATTGAAGGCGGTTGTTATGGTAGATTCTTACCTAAATCGTTTACCAACGAGTTGGGAACTTCCCTGTTGTGACGATACACCTGTGGATAATGAAGACCAGAATTTCTTACCAAATTTCCTTTTGTTTCTACTTGAGTCAATTTGGGCAAAGCGCTTAGATTGGTTCTTTGGTGCTGATATGGCTATCTATCATACCACTGGAGTAAATCCAAGAGTACCTGTAGTCCCTGATGGATTTCTCAGTTTGGGAGTAGAAAGGAGAAAGAAGAGTGGAAGTCGCTCAAGTTATGTAGTCTGGGAAGAAAATGGTATTGTTCCGACATTTGTTTTAGAAGTTGTTTCTCAAACTTATGGGGGAGAATACGATAAAAAAATGGAAATCTACGCGAAATTGAATGTACTCTATTATGTAGTTTACAATCCGAATTTTTGGAAGCGTGACCAACATCAACCTTTGGAAGTTTATAAATTAGTAGATAACTTTTATCAGTTACAAATTGGTGAACCATTTTGGATGCAAGAAGTCGGTTTGGGAATTGGTAAAGGTATCAATTCAAATGGAGGTTTACAGCGTGAGGTTTTGTATTGGTATAATCAACAGAGTTCTCGCTATCAAACTGCTGAGGAATTATTAACTCAATATCGTCAACAATTTGGGGAATTACCTGGATCGTAAATATTAATTGTAGAACATCGACTGCATCAACTTGAATGTCAGCATTGTGGAACATTAAATCCCAACGCATAAATGTCTTGGAATTTATGACTCAAAGGGTTATTGCCAAACGTCAGGGTCAACCAACTCCTACTTTACTTCCCCAAATTCCTGTGGATAGATATTCCTGCCAAAAATGCTGCTTAAAACCCACGAAGTTATTCCCTTATTTAATTAGCATACTGGCTTCATGTGTTGATGTATAACTCTTGGAAACACAAGGGTTTAGTTTGACCCCACATTCTGCACTTCATTGTGTAATACACATATATTTCCAATATTTGGCTAATGGTGGTTAGATAAAAATCAAAAATTACCAATAATTACCAGTATTAATACTTAATAATTAATCTCTATTTAGAAATAATTCTTGAATATCAAGAGACTACATCTTGAAGTGCGGAATATGGATTTTATTGTAATTGATCGCCCTGTGATCGATTACAATTATAATTAATAGACCCTGATGCGTATCTATTTAGTGAAGTTATCGATTATCTTGGCTAAACCTGGTATTGCGTCTTCCACATGTTTCTTCGCTGATTTGCGGAGTTTACTATATGCTCCTCGCACAATGGTGTTACTGCTTTTCTCGATCCTAGCGTCGGTGATGGCAAGTAATGCGTTTGCTGCGCGATCGCGGTTTTGAGTCAGGTGTCCCACTGGATTGCCCGTTTGTATACCCTCACTCCAAATAGGATCGAGTGCATTCAAAGATTCTGGCAAAAGCCGCTCGATCGCATCGTTGCAATAAGTTGGTCTAATTCCCTTGACAGCAGAGTAGGCTGCTTTCAATCCCAGACCCGAAACCCCTCCCATGCCAGAAACTTGTGTATCGAGCAACTTTGTGCACTCACTTATTATCGCATCCTTTTTATTTGCGTTTGAGAGACCATCTCTAAGTGCCATTTTGATTTTCCTTAATGCAAATATGCTTACTTAATTCATTTCTATTATAGGGCAAAGTTCTGGTTGATTAGTATTAATTATTTCCAGTAAGTGGTTACGTAATATTTATGTCCGAAGCGTTCCGTTGTGAAGCTCGCACCCTACGTAAAGTTGATATTTCTTCATATAAGTTTAATTTTTCTCACCGACTTAGTTAGTTTTGGGTTTTAAGGCTTGATCTGAGCGGTAAACCGCTGACTACGAAAAAGAAATCGTCTTATTCGTCGTTTAAAGTTTCAATTAACAAGTTTACCTGCTGCTGTCGTTGTTGGAGGAAAGTTTCGCACTGACGTAGATATTCTACTGCTGTGGCAAATTGTTCAAATACTTCTTCTAACTGTAATTCACCCACTTCTATGCGAGTGATAATTGTTTCGATTTCGGCAACTTTCGCTTCATAATTTCCCCCATCCATTTCGTTCGTGGAAGCAGTTTTACGTTTAACCATTAACTTCGGTAATTTTGACTTTAACTTTTCCTTGCGCTAACTGAATCGATAATTCTTGTCCTACTTCTAAGTCAGTTGCAGAACGAGCGATCGCACCACTTTCTTTTTTTACCACAGCGTAACCACGCTGTAAAACTGCCTGGGGGTCGAGAGTTGTCAATTTTTGCCGCAACAATTCTACATGTTGGGTTGCTTGCTGCAATCTGCCTGTAGTAACTTGGATTAATTGCTGACGTCTCCAACTTAGATTTTTTACCTCTTGCTGTAGTTGTCGATCTAAACGTAAACGTTGCAAGCGATCGCGCATTCCTTGCAATTTATTTCCCGCAGTTTGCATTCTAATTCGCATCGTGTCGTGTAAAACAGCAATTCGTTCTTGATGTTCAGCATACAACTGTGCGAGTGCCGGCACAACTAATTCTGCCGCTGCTGTGGGAGTATGTACGCAAGCATCCGCAGTTAAATCTACCAAAGATTCATCTCTTTGATGACCAATCCCAGTAATTACTGGAATCGTACAATCAGCAACTGCACGCACTACCCTTTCATCATTAAAGCAGGCTAATTCCTCAACCGCGCCACCTCCCCGCGATAAAATTAACACGCTTGCGCGATTATCTCGCTCTACCCGTGCGATCGCCTTTACAATAGATGCTGGTGCTTGCTCACCTTGCACCGTTGCCGGCGAAAATAAAACGTGTAAACCGGGATATCGTTGCTTGAGTGTTTTTTGAATATCACCCCAAGCAGCAGCAGTGGGGGAAGTGACGACAGCGATAATTTGGGGATGAATTGGAAGCGATCGCTTTCTTTGTGGATCAAACAACCCCTCCTCTTGTAAGCGGTTTTTTAATTGTTGATACCGCAAAGCTTGTAAACCCACACCAGCAGGCAAAACCTGCCAAACTGTAAGTTGATATTCACCTCCACGGGGATAAACTCGGATATTACCCAAAAGAATTATCTGTTCACCCCGAATCGGTATCTGTGCAAGCTTGGTTAATTGACTATTCCACACCACACATTTAATTGCCGCGCTGCCATCTGGATCTTGTAAAGTGAAAAATAACCCACTGCGATGTTGATTTGCGCTGGAAACTTCACCAGTTACCCAAACTTGCCGCAATTGCTCATCTTGTTCTAACAATAGCCGAATATAATCAGTTAATCCAGCTATTGAAAGTGCCGTATCGGGAATTAAAGAAGTCATGATCGCTAAATGAAATGTAAAATGCTCTTCTGATTCATAATGAGCGCTGAAACCCCTCTTACCCTTGGTAAACAATAAAATGAGTTGGTTTATAAGTGCGAATAAAGTTCGTCATCGTGTCTCTTTCCTCAACGGTTGGTGTGGCAAAACAGCCTGCTGTACCACTGTTAGCATTTTGCAGCAAAGCTGACGGGTCGTAGTGAATACCTATTTCTGAGCGTTCTGTGTTAAAAGCAGGTGTCACTGGAGACCAGACACCACCAAATTCTCCTCCTTTGAATTCTACAGTTCCAGGATGGTTGAAAGTGTAAATTCCAAAAGGCAGAGGTGTTTGAGAATTAGCAATATGAGATGGAGTTTGGTTGTTCCCTCGACCAGAAACACCTCGCACTGTCTTAACAACCTTACCAGTGCCATCAATTAGTCGAGTCTCATATACTCTCAAACCCCCACTAATAGTTTTTAAGGAGCGAGTAGCAACCACCCTCGCTGCTTTAATAATTATAAGAAACTCCCTCGCTACCCAACGATTAGCTCCAATTTGTACCCAATTCCTGTTTCCTGCATATACAGGTTCGCTGCTTACGGCAACTTCAGTCCCATTGCTAATAAAATCTATTTTTTCCCCATTAGGTGTAGAACGAACCGCAAGGGAGTCACCGTCTTTTGTTGAAATGTAAGCAATGTAATTCATTAACGTATACCTCAGACTTATGAGTTGTTTTTGCTCTCGTCTTAAACTTCAACCCATCCCAACAAGATTACGGATATGAGTGCCGTTTTCATTTTTTCCCTGGAGATAATAATGCTTGAGGTATACACCCTTGCGTTTTTGAAGCGAAGATTGGATTAGTAGAAGCAACGATCAAGTTTGCAACTTGGATTTTCTAGATTCCAGGGTGCTACCTGCTGTATGCAGTTCATGTCGGCTACTTAATAGATTAATTTTTACTTAATCCAATTATTATTCAACATTAAATATTCGACAATCCACCAAATACGGAGAAGTAAACGCAGTCATTTCCCCAGCTTTCTTCCCAGGAATGGGAAACAACCTTGCTGAAAGTGGTTTATCTAACTTTATCGCCAAAGTCGCCATATCAATTAATATCGCGGTAATCTTTTCTATTGTAATATCACCCGGAATCGGAACCGTATCAAGTCCACAACCACAAACAGCCGAATAAGCTAATAAATTTGTGATATTGTAAGTTTGTTCGTTAGCTCTTGCTGCCAAACCGACATCTTCACAAACTGGAAGCATTAACCCAGAGTAACCGCAAGTTTTTACAGATACGCTTTTCAAAACACGAGTCAGCATTCCTGATATTGCCAGTGTTCCTTGATTTCCAAACTTACCATCCATGATTTTTTCATAAGCAAAAGCGATACTTTCTTTTTTGCCTAAAGATGGTGCAAGAGAGGTGTCAATTCCTTTATATTCTATCCCAAATTTATGGGATATTGTTCTTGCTGTCGCTTCAATTTTACTTAATTCTTGATCTAAAATCACTTTCAGTTTTTCTTCCGCATCAAGAATATCATCAGCATCATCAAAAGCTTGCATTACCAAGTCGCATAATTCTAATCCAATAGCGAAAGATGTTTCACCTTGATGATATGCAGTGGGAAAAAATGGAATTCCTGATTGACAATTTGCCCAAGCGCAAAAATGAAAGTTCCCATAACCATCCTCAGTTTCTTGAGAAATTCGCTGGATAACTTTTGCAGATTCTCTCGCATTTTTAAAGTTTATCCCAGAAGTGCGATCGCCAAAGGCGGGGCTTTGCCCATCGCGGAGCGACTCCTTAGGAGTATCGCCTATTTTACTGGAAGTGTATAAAATCGATGTATTTTTGATAATATCTGGAATCAAAGCGATAGTTTCCGGTTTACTTGCATAACCCAAACTGAAAAAGCTGATATTCAAGTTTTGGCAAACTTCTTCTAGTAGTTTAATTTCGTTGAGAATTTCACTTTTGGATAAGCCATGTAGATATTCTTCCCAGGAATTAGTCGCTATTCTAGTTGTTTGTACTTCATATCCCTGTTCTTCAATTATCAGCTTTGCTTGCTGATTAAATTCAGAAGCTTGCTTAATCTTTTCGATTTCTTTAAGAGAAGAAAGTGATATACCAGTTGTGATAGTTCTAATTTTCATTTTAACAACGTATAAAAAAAATTCGTAGTGAGCACGGAGAGTGCTCAAAATAAGCGTTGAAACGCTTACTACAATTAAATAAATGAGTAAAGCAAATAAATGCGATGAATAATGAATTTTACAATAAAGGATTAGAACTAGCTCGACAAAAAGACTACACTAAAGCGATTGAGGAATTTACCCGTGCTTTGCAAGAAGATCCTTACTTTGGGGAAGCTTACACCCAACGGGGATTAGCATATTATGACTCAGGAGCAACTCTCCAAGCTGTGTCAGATTATACAGAAAGTATCAAGCATAATCCTGAAAGTGTAGAAGCGTATTATTATCGCGCATTAGCACGGTTGACGCTGAAAAATCTACCCGGTGCCCTTGCGGATGTGGATAAAGCGATCGCACTTGAAGTAAATTACGCACCAGCTTACCATCTGCGGGGAGTTGTGCGGCGTAAAGAAGGGTATATTGAATCTAGCATCGCTAACTTCAAAAAAGCCGCAGAATTATATCTTGAGAAAAACGACAAAGAAAAATGTCGTCAATGCCTGGAAAGCATTAAGCAGCTACAACCCAAAGAATATCCTGCTGTCAAGCCATCAATTTCTACCCCTGCACCGATAATTTCCGAAAATGAATATTTCCGCACCTTGTTAGAAAAGGCAGAAAAAGGAGACACAAAGCAAGCGATCGATGATTTAAACTGGGTATTGCAAGTCGATCCGCAAGATGGTGTAGCTTATTGCTGTCGTGGGGTGGTGCGTTGCAAACAAGGAAATTATCAAGATGCTATTTCTGATTTTAACTCAGCGCTGCGCCTAAATTTGAAATCTAACATTGTATATCGCAACCGAGGAAAAGCACGTTCTCAATTAGGAGATCATCAAGGTGCATTAACTGACTATAATCAAGCACTCTCAATGCAGCCTGAAGATGCTTTAATATATATTGCCAGAGGAAATACCCATCGAGCAATGGGTAATTATTACGCTGCAATTAAAGATTATACCCAAGCCTTACAAATTGATTCTGATAATGCCCAAGGGTATTATAATCGCGGTATTGCCTATACTCATTTAGAAGAAATGCAACACGCTATTGAAGATTATCAGCGTGCGGCAAGTGTCTTTTGTGAAAAAGAAGATTGGCAGAATTATCAACTCGTTTTAAATAGCTTGAACAAAATTCAATCATCTACCCCGGAAGTGAAAAATGCCAAAGACGATTTATTACGTCAACGCTTGTTAAGAATGGTAGGGGGATATTGGGAAATTGCCCAACGACTAATTGAGCAGAAAAAGGATTCTTATCCAGGGATGTCAGAGGAGTGGTATTTGCAAACAGTAATTGATGATTTGGAAACCGATAGAGGAAGATAACAATTAGACATCTCCAGAGTCATACGTAGAGACTATTCTGTGCTACGTCTCTTGGGGTTCGGGCAACGCATAATTAAATTCTGGAGATGTCTATTGGTAGCGTTTTTCAACGCAGAGGTGAATCAGTCGGCAGAGTCGGTTTCCGTCTATTCGTACTGATTCTCCCGTTGGGAACACAAAGGTAAACGCGGAGTGACGCAGAGTTTTGGTGATAAATTTTCCTGATAAACTTATCTTGAAGTTGTTCTACTCTTGACTCCATTTTACCTCCTCGTTAACTCCTATAGGGCGGGGGAACCCGCCCATCTTTCTTATACTTCAATACCGTTCAGTTAAGCCTGAAATCCTCTGTAGAGACGCGAAATTTCGCGTCTCTACATGCCGAAATCAATACCAAAAATCCTTAACTGAACCGTATTGTCTTATACTTGACAATTCAACTCGTCGGCTTTTTGGCTAAAGCGGCTGTTTTCGCGGTAGTCCACAGGACAATCTATGACTGCTGGTACATCTTGTGCTAAAGCTTCTTTGAGGATAGGAACTAAATCAGTCGCAGATTCAACGCGGTAGCCTTTTAAACCCATACTTTCGGCAAATTTGACAAAATCGGGATTGCCAAAATGCACAAAAGATGATCTACCTTTGCCAAAGTGATTTTCTTGTTTCCACTCAATTAAACCGTAACCACCATCATTAAAAATTAAGGTGACAAAAGGTGTACCAACTCGTAAAGCAGTTTCTAATTCTTGGCAATTCATCATAAATCCACCATCACCAGTTGCAGCTACAACTTTACGGTTTGGATAAACGAGTTTTGCTGCTAAAGCACCAGGAATGGCAATTCCCATTGCGGCAAAGCCATTAGAAATCAGACAAGTATTCGGACTATGACAATGATAATGACGGGCAATCCACATTTTATGTGCGCCGACATCAGATATTACAATATCTTCTGGTCCCATCACTTGCCGCAAGTCATAAATTAACTTTTGTGGCTTAATAGGAAATCCGTCATCATTAGCGTATTGTTCGTAATCGGCACGAATATTTGATCGTAAGTTGATGGCAAATGGATTATGTTTACCTTGTCTATCTGCTAACTTTAAAATCTCATTTAGGGAATCAGAAATATCCCCAACTACTTCAGTGCGAGGAACATAACTACTATCAATTTCTGCCGGACTTGCCGCAATATGAACAATGGGAATTTTACCGCTAGAATTCCATTTTTTTGGGGAAAACTCAATCAAATCATAGCCGATCGCTATCACTAAATCTGCATTATCAAAGGCACAAGTGATAAAATCTCGCTGTTGCAATCCCACTGACCACAATGCCAAAGGATGAGTATAAGGAATTACACCTTTGCCCATAAATGTATTAGCAACAGGAATATTCATCTGGGTTGCAAATTGCGTCACAGCATCACTAGCTTGAGCGCGAATTGCTCCATTTCCCACTAATATTAGCGGATTAACCGCCTGAGAAATTGCGGCTGCTGCTGCGCGAATACTCGCAAAAGAAGCATAGGTTTTTTCAATATTATACTTCTGCAAAGGTTGCCCTTCTACAGGCATGGCGGCAATATTTTCGGGCAAATCTATGTGAACTGCACCGGGTTTTTCCGTTTGCGCTACTTTAAAGCCTTTTCGCACAACTTCTGGTGTAATACTTGGTCGCACAATCTGTTTATTCCACTTTGTCACCGGGGCAAACATTGCCACCAAATCTAAATATTGATGCGATTCGATGTGCATTCTATCTGTGCCTACTTGCCCAGTAATTGCTACCAAAGGCGCACCATCCAGGTTAGCATCTGCTACACCAGTCATCAAGTTTGTCGCCCCAGGTCCGAGTGTAGAAAGACACACCCCAGCTTTTCCGGTCAGGCGCCCGTAGACATCTGCCATGAATGCCGCACCCTGTTCGTGACGGGTGGTGATAAATTTAATCGAAGAATTTTTCAATGCTTCCAAAACGTGCAAGTTTTCTTCTCCAGGGAGTCCGAAAACGTATTGCACTCCTTCATTTTCTAAACACTGTACCAGTAGATCCGCTGTATTCATTTAATTAATTCCGTAACTAAAAGATTTAGGGAG
>NZ_JAOWRF010000173.1 GCF_025753815.1 Plectonema radiosum NIES-515
CCCTCCTCTTGCTATCCGCAGTGCGTTGATTACCGCATTAGGACTCAGCTTGCTTTTACGAGCCGATGATTGGACGACGATGGCTTTAGCCGGATTTGTGGCGATCGCTAGTAAATTTGTCTTCAAAGTCGGGGATAAACATTTCTTCAATCCCGCCAACGCTGGTATCATTTGTGCCTTATTACTAACCCCTGATGCTTGGGTTTCACCGGGACAATGGGGTGATGATTGGTGGTATGGGCTGTTATTTGCCGGCACAGGTGGGATGATTCTCAAGCGAGTCGGACGTTGGGATACAACAGCCGCTTTTTTGCTTACATACGCTTTTATGGAAGCAATTCGCAATATCATGTTGGGCTGGACTTGGGATGTTTACTGGCATCGATTGATGAGTGGATCATTGCTGCTATTTGCCCTGTTTATGGTAACAGACCCCCGGTCAATTCCCAATGCTCAAATTGGGCGTCTAATTTGGGCAATGTGCATCGCCATATTAACTTTTATTCTGCGGAATTATTTCTTTGTTTCCACAGCAGTTTTTTGGGCACTTTTTACCCTTGCTCCTTTGACTATCCTGCTAGATATCTTGTGGAAAGCACCGCGATTTTCTTGGGGAATGGTTAGGAGTTAGGAGTTAGGAGTTTGGAGTTTGGAGTTAGGAGTTAGGGGTTAGGGGTTAGGAGTTAGGAGTTAGGGGTTAGGAGTTAGGAGTTAGGAGTATTTTCTAAATAACTATCAACTCTCAACGCTCCAACCATCAACCATCAACTATCAACCATCAACTATCAACCAACAAGTAATAAAAATGAAGCCTTTTAAATTGTTAATTTCTTTACTACTAACAGTTGTCGCTGTGTTTTGTTTTACGCCGGCGGCTTGGGCATTTTGTGGATTTTATGTTGCTAAAGCTGATGCAAAGCTGTATAATCGAGCTTCTCAGGTGGCGATCGCACGATCAGGCGATCGCACTGTTCTGACAATGGCAAATGACTTTCAGGGCGAAGTAAAAGATTTTGCAATTGTTGTACCTGTACCGACAGTGTTGCAAAAAGAGCAAGTGCGCGTTGCCGAACCGAAAATTATTGAGCGTTTAGATGCTTTTAGCGCCCCACGATTAGTAGAATACTTCGATTCAGACCCCTGTGCGCCACTTTACGAAGAAAGAGGGGGGCTTCCACTACCATCAGCAGCACCAAGAAGTCGGGTAGGAAATGCTAGGGGTGCTGACAATTTAGGTGTGACTGTCGAAGCGCGTTTTAACGTTGGTGAATACGACATTGTAATCCTCAGTGCCAAAGAATCTGGGGGATTGGAAACTTGGCTGAACCGCAACGGTTATAAAATACCCAGAGGAACAAAACAGCTACTTCAGCCTTACATTCGTTCCTCCATGAAATTCTTTGTTGCTAAAGTCAACTTAGATAAATTCAAGAAATCTGGCTATCAGTTTCTGCGTCCTTTGCAAATTTCTTACTCTTCACCAAAATTCATGTTGCCAATTCGTTTGGGCATGATTAATGCCACAACCGAACAAGATTTGATTGTCTACATTCTCTCACCCAAAGGACAGGCAGAAATTACGAATTACCGCACAGTGAAAGTTCCTTCCGGTGACAATATTCCCTTATTTGTCAAAGATGAATTTAGCGACTTTTATAAATCCATGTTCCAAACTTCTTACATCAAAGAAGATAGAAAAGTGGCATTTTTAGAATATGCTTGGGATATGAGTAATTGCGATCCTTGTTCTGCCGAACCCCTCAGCCAACAGGAACTCAAGCAAGCGGGTGTGTTTTGGTTAGATAATGATTTTGGGATAAACGCACCCGCACCCCGTCGCTTTCGTCCACCAAGCCCTTCTAGTAGCGTCTTTATTTCTCGTCTGCATGTCCGCTACACTCGCGACAAATTCCCCGAAGACTTGATGTTTCACGAAACCTCTAACCGCGAATCTTTCCAAGGACGTTACGTTTTGCAACATCCATTTACAGGTCAAGTTACATGTTCTGCGGGAAGAGAATATAAGCGGTCTTTGGGTAAGCGTTTTGAAAAAGAAGCGCAAACCCTTGCTAAATTAACTAATTGGAATATTCAAGACATTCGCCAAAAAATGAAGCTTGTGGGTCAGGTGAGTAGTTCTTGGTGGCAAAATCTCTTCTCTTGGTTGGGATTGGGGTAATATCATATCCGCGCTTATTACATATGATGTAGAGACGTAAGCTAGCTACGTCCGTGCGATGATAAAAACCGACAAATGTTGATTAAATATCTTGATTTATCAGCGTTTATCCGCGTACATCAGCGGTTAATTATTCTTATATGAACCGGATTGGAATATTATCGGGCGATCGCTGCTGTTTTTGGTTGCAGTCAGGCGATCGCCGCTAGTTAGAGGCTCATATCTTGCACAAGCGCGATGCAGATGATGGGATGGTGGGTAATAAACTTGGCATAAAAATGTAGCAAAAATTAATATAGACACCGAAGAAGACTTTTTTCTACTAGTATTCGCCTCTTGTAGACTAAAATCTATTCCATATGTTTGAATAGCTTAAAAAAGTGAAAGCCATACTAAGCCCTTACTTTGACGCTCCTGGACCTGCAAAATTCCTCCGAAGAGGGCGCTTCGTTGAACACCCAGATGTCGCACAAAGAGGTAATCAGATTCGTGTGGGGCTAGAGATGGCAGGATGTGAAATAGTGTTTGCATCATCGCAACCAGAGCTTCGCAAATTAATTATTGCGGTGCATGACACTGCCTATGTTGAGTATCTTGAAAGCGCTTGGTCAAACTGGTCAAAAATGCCGGATGCCAGTACCGAAATATTTCCAAACATTTCCCCAAACCGCCATATAGCCCAGTTTAACGAAAACCCAGTTGCTCTGGCGGGTTGGTACATTGCTGATTGTGCAGCACCAATTGGAGAATATACTTGGCGAAATGCACTCTTAAGTGTATCTGCGGTCATTCAAGGAGCGTCTTGTCTACGGGCGGGAGAGTTTGCTATCTATGCTTTGTGTAGACCAAGTGGGCATCATGCTTGTCAGGATAGGGCAATGGGTATGTGCTTCTTAAATAACGCCGCGATCGCTGCCCAAGAACTTCACCAGCAGTTTGCCAAGGTTGCAATTCTCGATATTGACATGCATCACGGTAACGGTACACAGCAGATTTTTTATCAGCATAGTGACTTTTTGACAATCTCAATTCACGGTAATCCTGCAAACTTTTATCCCTTCTATACGGGCTTTGAAAACGAATGTGGTTCAGACGAAGGCGAAGAATGTAACTTGAATATTCCACTGCCTCCTGGAACCAATGAAGCCTCTTATATACAAGCCCTAGAGAAAGCTATAGACGTGATATCGTCGTTTAAGGCAGAAGCCTTGGTTGTGGCAACTGGCTTCGACACGTTTAAATCTGACCCGCTTGGTTGTTTTTCTCTTGAGTCTACGTCCTACAATGAAATCGGAAGAAAGATTAAGTCACTTTCACTGCCGACTTTATTTGTGCAAGAGGGTGGGTACTTCGTTGAAGCTCTAAGTGAAAATGTCAGGCAACTCGTCGCAGGTTTTGAGAGTGTTTAAATTTAACGCTCTGTAAGAGTAAACGGCATTGAGCCGAATCAAAATGGCAAGAGTAATAAAAGCTCTTTACGGACGATCGCCCGTGATGGATGTAAAGAAACATTGCCCTAGAGTCCTAAATTTATCTGATATCAACCGAATTGGGAGAAGGAATGTCAATCGGGATGGTTTTGACAATTTTTCCTTCTGGTGAGACGATGCCATATTGAACGTAAGGCTTGGTTAGGGGGCTAATCGTTTGTGTTTTACAAAAAAAGAGCGATCGCACATTGGTCGATAGTGCGATCGCTCTTTTTTATTTATGATTATATGATCTCACCGAAGGACTATCGCTACTTTCTATCCCGCGCATACTTGGGACGACAGGGATTTCCCCAACAAACTTGCCCAGCGGGTATGTCACTTAAAACACTGCTACGAGCGCCGATTACGGCGTTAGCGCCAATTGTCACTCCTGGGGCAACAAAACAATCTGTTGTTACCCATGCTCCATTACCAATGGTGATAATTGCAGTTTTCAGTCCAAAGGCTGGATCTTTGATGTCATGAGTACCAGTACATAGATAACTTTTCTGGGAAATTACGCAGTGTGAGCCGATGTGGATTTCATCAAGACTGTATAAAACGACATCATCCCCAATCCAGCTATAATCGCCAATGGTGATTTTCCAGGGGTACGTGAAGCGGGCGGTAGGGCGAATTAATACACCTTTGCCGACTTTTGCCCCAAACAGGCGGAGTATAGCGCAACGGAGATTACTGAGAGGCTGAGGAGTCAGTGGAAAGGCGATCGCTTGTACAAACCACCAAAATAAAATATACCAACCCGGACGACCCCGATCAAACCAAGATTGGTCATACTTGCGTAAATCTACAAAAGGTTCTGCATCAACTACCGACACTTGTTTACTCACATTCAACTCAGACATCAAATTTTAGATTTTAGATTTTGAATTGGGCATTGGTAATTACAGCATATTTGAGGTAAATGAGGTATGTGCATAAAACCCAAAACCCTGTAGAGACGTTCCGCCGGAACGTCTCTACGTGTATTCAATAAAAACGCAATCTGCTGTAATTCCCCTTGTCCCCCTTGTCTCCTCGTCCCCTTGTCTCCTTAAGTTGCCGTTTGTTGAATCTCCGGCTTGAGGGATGGTGACGCCACTTTAGCAGTGCTGGTAGTATTTAGTTGTCCACCACAACTACGTAATTCGTAAAGTTTCACGCCAATTTGGTATTCATATTGACTCAGCAAGCGGGCGTAAGTATATCCAGCTTTGCCATCCAAAAAGCCGCGCTGAATAATGTAGAACAAAATAAACCGCAAAAATGGTTTAAATGGCAGACGCACCCAGACTTTTTTCAAAAAGCGCTTGCGTTGCACTGCATCACCAAATAAATTTGCGCTAATAGTGCCGCTGTCATCTTTACCTGTGAGAATATTCAAATAAACACGCGCTTCCCAGTTGGAATAGCGATTATGTCTTTCTAACCAGTGGAACAAATCGCGGAAGTCTTCATGAAGCATATCGTTTTTCAGATAGCCGACTTTCCCCGATAAAATAACGTGTTCGTGAACTTCATTATCGCCAGTGTTGGGAATATCCTCGGTGTTGAGATTTTCGTAGCGACCTTTAGCGTGCTTAAATAAACGCAGGTTCCAATCAGGATATTTACCACCGTGACGAATCCATTTACCTAAGAAAAATACGCGCCGGTTGAGGTAATAACCATCGTGTTCATCATTTTGAATTGCTTGAGCAATTTCTGACCAGAGTTCGGGGGTGATGCGCTCATCACAATCGACAATTAGCACCCATTCATTACGGAAAGCTAGATTTTCTAAAGACCAGTTTTTCTTTTTGGGCCAGCGTCCATTAAAGTGGAACTGCACGAGGTTTGCACCGTAACTTTTAATAATTTCCTCACTTTTATCGGTACTTTGAGAGTCTACAACAAACACTTCATCGGCAACAGCGACGCTAGCGAGGCAAGCCGGTAAGTTTACTTGTTCGTTTTTTGCAGGAATTAATACGGAAATTGGTATTTTTGATGACATATTAAGAAGTTATTTTTATTTATTATTAGATGACGATAAAAGACCCTGAATAGCGGCATTTAAGTAACCAATCTGACCGTAAGCATAGACAAGTTTGTCAAAGCGTTCTGCTGGGTCACTTAAATGTTGCAATGATTTATACAATCCGCGTAAAAATCTTTCGCTGCCGCGCTGCAACTGACCGATACCGGCTTGACCGGCAAGTTGTTCTCGATAGCACTCGCTGATACCTTGCCACCAGCCTCGGTTTAAAAACCAGGAGCGGTTGAGGCGTTCTGGAGCGACATTGTGAGCAACTAGAGCATCGGGAAGATAAGCAACTTGCCAACCGCGTTGGAGGGCAAATTCTGTCATTTGTAGTTCTTCATTAGATAATAAGTTTTTGCCGACTCGACCGAGATGAGGGTCAAAACCGCCTATTTCGTTGAGGAAGCTGCGACGTATCGAGTAATTTAAGCCTCTGGGAGTTAAACCGGGCTGCTCGATGTAGACGATGGTGTCACCTAAGTCGTATGCTCCCAAATTGCTAGCTAGTCCGGGAGATAGCCATTGTGGTTGTTGGATTCCTGGGGACCATAATAAAGTGACTTTGCCACCAGCGATCGCGATATAAGAGTTATTTTCATAGGCAGAACACAATATTTGCAACCAGCGATCGCACGCTACCGCATCGTCATCCAAATAAGCGATAATTTCCCCCCTAGATTCTTTTGCACCAGTGTTGCGAGCGACAGATAAACCAAGCACCGGTTCAAAGACGTACTTCAAGCGCGGATCGGATAACCTTTGTTTTACAACTTCGCATGTGCGATCGCTTGAGTTATTATCGACCACCACCACCTCAAAGCCAGCGGCAAACTCTTGCATTAAAAGGCTATCTATGGCAGCACCTAAATAGGTGTCTCGATTGTGAGTACAGATAATGGCGGAGATTTGCGGATCTGGCATAAAGAAGTTGATTTTGGATTTGTCAAGAGTTGTAGAGACGCTCTTTGTATCGCGTCTGTACGAGTCACGCATTCAAGAGTGATTTAGGGACTGTCCCCAAGGAGTCCCCGTGTCTCGAAGGAGTCCCCTTGTCTCCTTATCGCTAAATCTATACCAAAAATTCCTGACTCACCAACCGAGTTTTTTCGGAAATAATCGTTAAAAGTTCATGCTTGTTGAATATGACTGTGTAAAACTACCAGAGTTTCCGCTAGTTGACTAAGCCTAGTTTCTAGATATTGCTTGCGTCCTAGTAGTTGGCGTAACTTTTGGTAACGAGCGATCGCCATACTCACAATCGGTACTTGATCGGGTGGACAGGGACGCGACCACAGTTGACCGGAGGAATCTAAACCACAAAGTCGATAGCCTGTACGCGCTGATTGATACGATACGTTTTCTTGAGCCGCGCAAATTTCTTCTACATAATCCATCAGGCGATCGACTTCCCCATGACGCAGGGTTGCGGTTCCCCCCGGTTCGCTTTCTCGTGGCTGTGACTCCAACCAGCCATTGACAATCGGACCTTCTATGTAAATATCTTGAATTTGTTTGACAATTTTTTGCAATTCTTTTTGCCACATAGAAACGCTTTCTTGAATTTCTTGCAACAAATTAATTGCTAATGCGGGATTAGCTGCGTTGCGATGGCTTGTAAAGCTGGGAGTTTTGAACTTGGGTAGTGCCGGCGATCTGCCATCGCTGTCTTGTGTGGGAAAGGTTTGCACAGAGTTATTGTGATTATATTGACGGACATATTCTGTACCAAACTCAGGTGTGTCTGCTTCGGTAACATCTTCTTTTGATAAAACAGCATCTGCTGTAGCTTCGCTATTTCCAACGCTAATCCGAAAAGAGAAAGACTGCTTTGTAGAACTAGCTTCAGCGGAGGCAGTGCCGTTAGTTCCCAAATCGTGTAGAGTTGCCTCAATGCGTTTTAAGCCTGCTTTCATAAAAAATTACCTGACTTATCCTGTCCCCAGTGGTGTTCTAATGATTGAGAAGTGTCTCAATGGGATTTTTCTTTTTTTGCCACGAGTCGCATTAAATAATGCTGGTGCTAATTTTATCTCTTAAAAGTTATTTAGTACCAAAAATCCCACTTTGGCAGTGAAAAAATTCTGGTAATAAATTGCCACCCTATTTAATTAAAGATACTAAGGAAAAAGCTTTGGGTAAAGTCATCCTCGTAACCGGACCTGCACGATCTGGTAAAAGTGAATGGGCAGAAACTCTGGCAATGCAGTCAGGTAAAGCAGTTGTTTACATTGCCACTGCTACGCAAAACTCAGCGGACGCAGAGTGGAATCAACGCATTGCACAACACCAAAAACGTCGTATTGAAGACTGGGTAACACTGGAAGTACCGATAGAATTGTCTGCTACTCTTGCGGATGCTCAACCAAATATCTGTCTGTTGGTAGATTCTTTGGGAACTTGGGTAGCTAATCTACTCTCCCAGGAGGATGCAATTTGGGAAAACACGGTTACAGAGTTGTTAGAAACAGTGGATTTGGTTGCGGCTGATATGATATTTGTGGCGGAAGAAACAGGTTGGGGTGTTGTGCCGGCTTATCCGGTTGGGAGAAATTTTCGCGATCGCCTCGGTTCTTTAATCCGCCAATTAGGTACAGTTTGCGAAGCTGTTTATTTAGTCACAGGTGGTCATGTTCTTAATCTGTGCGTTCTTGGTATCCCGTTACCACCAAAGTCTTAATAAATAACTCTAAGTTTTGATCTAAGTAAGTCGGCGAAAAAAATTCCACCTATGTAAATATAGCGGTTCTCGCTTGGGTGCAGTACACTTTTGACCTCTCTCCAAACCTCTCTCCTACAAGGAGAGAGGCTTTGAGTCTTACTCCCCTTCCCTCGTAGGGAAGGGGTTGGGGGTTAGGTCTGTATTGGACAGAAGGTGCAAAGTGCTATAAATTAGGACTAGCCCAGCACGGCGCAAATAAACCACCGATTCCAAATAGCCAAAAAGTCTGCCCTATAAGCTTTTTGACTTTTGACTTTTGCCTTGCGGTACTAGCCCTTTCAAGGTGATAAACGTAGATGCGTTCTTTAAGTGCTATAACTACGGTTTTCAAGGTAGACGAGGTTTAATTAGTCAATAGGTCAAGAAATTTTTTCCGAAATAGCTGCTTTATCGTCTGTATAATCACTGAAATGGGCAAGAGTGTCAGCCTAATTTCGGGTGATTTGTGATGAAACTAGATTTAGTCAGGTTTTTTCAGGCTTGCAACCCTAGCAAAACTCTGGTTGTCAGCAAACCGGAAGATAGACAATATTATATTGATTTCTCCAAAGTGCGTGGTGCCAAGATTATTGAAGAACTTGGGCGAACTATCACCCGTCTTGCACCGGAAGAACCTACCTGTCAATTATTTACGGGACATATCGGTTGTGGCAAATCCACTGAGTTACTGCGGCTAAAAGCAGAGTTAGAACAGCAGGGATTTCATGTGGTTTATTTCGAGTCCAGCCAAAGCCTGGATATGGCAGATATTGATGTTACAGATATTTTACTGGCAGTTGCTCGTGAAGTGAGTCAAAGTCTGGAAGCAATAAAAATTCATCTCAAGCCCGCATCCTTTCAAACTCTGTTTACTGAACTTGCTAAATTGCTGCAAACGCCGATAGAACTTGGGGGAGAGTTATCTGTAGGTATTGCCAAAATTACTGCCAAAACTAAAGATAGTCCCAAACTTCGCCAGACGTTGCGACAACATTTAGAACCGCGCACCAATGGCATTTTAGAATCAATTAACAAAGAATTGCTCAAGCCTGCTAAAGAAAAACTCAAGCAGCAAGGCAAAAAAGGACTGGTGGTAATTGTCGATAATCTCGACCAAGTTCACAATGTTGTTAAGCCTTCTGGTTCTTCCCAAGCAGAATATCTCTTTGTAGAGCGCGGTGAACAATTAAGCCAGCTAAATTGTCATGTTGTTTATACTATTCCGTTAGTGTTGATTTTTTCTAACACTTTAGGAAGGTTAACATATCGCTTTGCTACAGACCCCAAGGTTTTACCAATGGTTCCTGTAAAATTTCAAGATGGTTCGCAATTTTTACAAGGAATCATGCTGCTGCAACAGATGGTCATGGTCAGGGCTTTTCCTGGTGTCAGTTGGGAACAAAGTCAGCATTTGATTAGTAAGGTTTTTGATAGTCCTGAGACTTTAGAGCGACTTTGTTTAGTTAGCGGCGGTCACTTACGTAACTTGCTGATGCTGTTGTTTCGTTGTATTCAGCAAGAAGACCCACCCCTGTCACAAGAGTGCGTAAATAGGGTAATTAAACAACGTTGCAATGAGCTAAGTTTAGCAATTACTGCTGATGAATGGGAAGTACTGCGTGAAGTGGCGCAGCAGAAAAGCTTGAGAGGTCATGAAAGATACGAACTTTTGCTCCGCAGTATGTTTGTATTTGAATACCGCGATGAAGATGGTTCTTGGTTTGATATTAATCCGATTTTGGCAGAAGCTAAGGAATTTGGATTATGAGTAATCACGACGAGCCAGAAAATTTAGCTGTTGAAAATGAACGTTCATTGCAAACTCTGGTACGAGCAATTACCCTTTCTCAGGGAGAATTTTCGTTGATTTTGCTGCGCTGTAATTATGCAGCTTTCCGTCAGGATATAGTACAACGCCTACATCAACTATCTCCTGTTAAAATCTGTGAAATCACTTTACCTGTGTCAGTCAAAACTCTTTACACTTCTATAGGTGAAAAACTGGGAGATCAACAGCCACCAGCATTAATGGTTTTTGGTTTGGAATCGGTTAAAGACATCAATACAGTTCTAACTTCAGCTAACCAAGTACGGGAGGAGTTTAGAAAAAATTTCCCATTTCCTGTGCTATTATTGGTTAATGACCACGTTTTGCAAAAGCTGATCAGATTAGCGACAGATTTCGAGAATTGGGCAACAATAATTCATTTTGCGATCGCAACTCCTAATTTAGTTCAATTTGTCAAGCAAACATCAGAGGAAGTTTTTACCCAAGTTCTAGATGCTGGTGCAGGAAAATTTATTGATAATTCCGCACTCAACCTTGCAATCGGTTCACCGCACCGTGTGGAACTTGAATTAGCACAAGCTGAACTCCAAAAACGGGATGTGAAGTTAGACGCAGAACTAGAAGCTAGTTTAGAATTTCTCCTGGGTCGAGATGCAATTTCGATGGAACGGTCACGACAGCATTATGAACGCAGTCTAGCACTTTCGCAGCAGAGTTCTCAACTAAAACAGCAAGGATGCGTACTGTATAGTTTAGGGTTATGGTGGCGTACCTACGCCGTGCAGCATTTAGCAGAACAGAAAACCGCTTGCTTAAGAGCTAAAGATTATTATCATCAATGTCTGGAAGTATTTGAGCGGGCAAATTGTCCCGACTTAGTAGCAAAATTTGTCAATGCTTTAGGGGAAGTACTGCAAAAACTTCAACTGTGGGATGAATTAGAAAAGGTTGCACAAAAAGCTTTAACTCTATATCAAACTTATCCTGATTGGTTTAGAGAGGCAAGAGCTTATGGATTTATCGCTGAAGTAGCAATTGATCATTCTGCTTGGAATAAAGCTAAACAAGCTGCTGAAAAAGCGCTTTTTATTGTAGCTAGTAACCAATCGTCCCAACCCAACGCTAATTTAGATTTGGTACGTTATTATCATCAAGGTTGGTATCTATTCGCACTAGCCAGAGCGCAAGAGCAGCTTCATAAGTGGCAAGATGCTTTAACTACCCTAGAAACTGCTAGAAGAGAAACTAAACCTCAATACGATCCAGAGCTTTACATTCAGATTTTGGAGAGGTTGCAAAACATTTATTATCAACAAAGTCAATATCTAGGGGCTTTTCAGATTAAACAAGAAAAAATTAAAATTGAACATCAATATGGTTTTCGTGCTTTCATTGGAGCAGCTTATTTAATTCCTCAGCGCGAGGTAATTAACCCCGCACTAGTGCAAGTACAAAACTTCATAAAAATTGCTCAAGAAATTGCTGTTTCTGGTCGCCAACAAGATGTCAATCGGCTGATGAAAAGAATGAGCCGTAATGACCATAAATTGACTGTATTTCATGGTCAGTCAGGAGCAGGTAAAAGTTCAATTTTGAATGGAGGATTAGTACCTGCGCTGCAACTGCAATCAATTGACGCTCGTGATGTATTACCCATTGTCATGCGAGTTTATACAGATTGGATGGGGATATTAGCAAAGTGTTTGGCAGACAATGGTACGTCTAGTCCTTCGATAGAATTCATCTGTGAAAATTTGCACAAAAATGCCGAGCGTAATCTGTTAACAGTTTTAATTTTTGATCAGTTTGAAGAATTTTTCTTTGTTTACACAGATCAAAGCAAAAGACAGCCGTTTTATAAGTTATTGCACCTTTGCCTAAATATTCCTTTTGTCAAGGTTATTCTCTGTTTGAGAGAAGATTATTTGTATTATTTATTGGAATGCGATCGCCTGTTTAATTTTACAGCAATTAATAACAATATTTTAGACAAGAATATTCGATATTATTTGGGAAATTTCTCTTCAGTAGATGCTAAAGCTGTTGTGCAAAGTCTGACCGAGCAAACCAACTTTTACTTAGAGCCTGCGTTGATTGATAAATTGGTAGAAGATTTAGCAGACGAACTTGACGAGGTACGCCCGATTGAGTTACAAATAGTCGGAGCGCAACTCCAAACAGATAAAATTACAACTTTAGAACAATATCTTCAATCAGGAACAAAAGAAAAACTGGTCGAGCGATTTTTAGAAGAAGTTATTAAAGACTGTGGTGATAAAAACGAACTCTGTGCCAGAGTAGTTTTATATTTACTAACAGACGAAAAAGGCACTCGTCCCCTCAAAACTGCCGACAATTTAGCGGAAGATTTAAAAACAGCAGATATTGTCTCAGAAAAAGAAAAACTAAATCTAGTCTTAGAAATTTTAGTTGGTTCAGGACTGGTGTTAAAAATTCCTGAAGACCCTGCTGAATTATATCAACTGGTTCATGACTATCTAGTATATTTTATCCGGCAGTCACAACAAGCAAGAGAATTAGAAGAAAGGAAAAAGGAGAAGCAAAAACGACAACAGGTTGAAGCAAAACTCAATCGTTTTTTGATCGCTGGAGTTGCTATTATGTCCATCTTGGCAGTCCTATCGGTAGGATTTTGGAGACGGGCTGAATTTCAGACAATAAAAGCTGAAAATCAAAGGCAAAAAGCTGAAGATAAAAAGCAAGAAGCTGAAAAAGCTCAAATAATAGCCATTAGTGAAACTTCACAAGCAGATTTTGCCGCACACAAAACATTTGATGCCCTTGAAGAAAGTGTCCATGCTGCAATATTACTGAAAAATTTTCAGAAAAATTTTCCTTCTGCACAAATCGAGAGTAAACTTCACACCCAAGTTGTAGCGGCACTACAACAGTCAGTTTCCTGGATAGTAGAGCGCGATCGCTTGGAAGGACACCAGGCTCTAATCTGGGGTGTGACTTTCTCACACAATGGTAAGTTGATTGCCTCAACTAGTTATGACCATACTATAAAACTATGGAATCTAGATGGTAGCGTGTACAAGACGCTCGAAGGACATAAAGATAAAGTCTTGGGTGTGAGTTTCTCTCCTGACGATCAAACAATTGTCTCAGGCGATTTCCAGGGTGTTGTCAAACTTTGGAACCAGGACGGTACACCACTAATAGAACTTAAAGAACACGGTAATAAAGCACACAGGAAAGGAGTTTATAGTATCAATTTCTCACCTGATGGTAAGACAATTGCCACAGGAAGTCGGGATGGCACAATCAAACTCTGGAAGCCAGACGGCACTTTATTAAAAACCCTAGAAGCCCATAAAGATGGAGTTAATAGTGTCGCTTTCTCACCAGACGGTAAGATGATTGCCACTGGTGGACGGGACAAAACTGTGAAACTCTGGACACATGATGGTAAGCCTCTTCCTATTATAAAAGGCTATCAGGACTTTGTTTGGGATGTAACTTGGTCAAGCGATAGCCAAACAATTGCGGCTGCGGCTGGTGGTACTTTTGCTACTGGTAACGACAACAAAATAAAACTCTGGAACCGAGACGGCACTTTGTTAAAAACAATTTTTAACGCACATAAAAATGGAATTAATAGTGTTGCTTTCTCGCCGGACGGTATGATTGCTACAGCTAGTGACGACAAAACTGTAAAGCTTTGGAATCGTGATGGTACCTTACTTACAACTTTATCAGGACATACCAATGGAGTTTATGCAGTCAGGTTCTCACCTGACTGTAAGACTCTAGTTTCTGCCAGTGCTGACGATACGATGAAACTTTGGCAAGTTGGTAATATGAGTTGCTCACGCAACGCCAAAACTCCTGCTTCTCCTAGGGGTGACAGCACGATGAAATTTCAGTTTGGTAATGGCGTAGTAAGCATCCTAAACGCTCATAGCGATCGGGTTAATAAGGTACATTTCTCACCTGATGACAAAATAATTGCCTCAGCCAGCAATGACAATAGGGTGAAACTCTGGAAGCGTGATGGCACTTTAGACAAAACTCTTGAGGGGCATAGCGATAATGTTAGTTTCTCACATGATGGTCAGACAATTGCTACCGCAAGTGGTGATAATGACGATCAGACAGTGAAACTCTGGAATCGTGACGGTAAATTATCCAGAACCCTTTTTCCGAAGAGCCATAATAAGATATTAGACTTGAATGTCTCACCCAACGGTAAGTTCATCGCTTTGGGCAATATGGACAGCAAAGTAATAATATTGCGGCTAGATAGCACAAAGAAGCGTCAGATTCTCGACAAGCATGAGGACTGGGTAAGGGCTGTAGCTTGGTCGCCAGACAGTCAGATGCTTGCTTCAGCTAGTGATGACAGCACGGTGAAACTTTGGAAGCAGGACAACAAAGGCGAGTTTCATATCTACAAGACTCTCGCAGGGGAAAACGGGCATAACAGTTGGGTTTTGAGCGTTAGTTTCTCACCTAATGGTCAGATGATTGCCACGAGTAGTAATGATAAGACGGTGATACTTTGGAAGCAAGACGACAAGGGCGAGTTTCGCTGGTACAAAAAGCTGACTGGGCACACCGATCAGGTTAATAGCGTGACTTTTTCACCTGACGGTCAGATGATTGCTACAGCTAGTGATGACAAGACTGTCAAACTCTGGACAAGCGATGGTAGGTTAATCACAACTCTGACTGGGCATAGCGATTACTTATTAAGCGCCACTTTCTCCGCTGATGGCAAGACTCTTGCCTTGGGCAGTGCTGATGGGGCTATAATTCTCTGGAATTTGGATGAGCTAAATCATGTCAATAATCTAGATAGCTTACTGGCGCGTGGCTGTGATTGGTTACATGATTATCTGAAGTATAACCCGAATGTGAGCGATCGCCACCTCTGCGACCATATCAACTAAAAGCCAAGCTTTTGCACTTTCTAGAATTATCCAGGTTGACACTCCCCGCGAGTCACCGCGACGGGGATTCTTCTCTCAGCGAGCCAACTTACCCAAGCAGGTTTGCACCAACTAGGATAGAGGTCGATTCTCCAGAAGCGTTGCCAGTGTCTAGCACTGAGGTTAAGGCTTGCCCAGCCTTACCCAATCCTGAGTTAAGGATATTAATACCAGCGTTGTGGTCGCGGTCTAATACACAGCCACATTGACAGACGTGGGTACGAGTAGACAAAGACTTTTTCACAATTACGCCACAGCCAGAGCATTCTTGAGACGTGTAGGCAGGACTAACGGGGATAGTTATACGTCCAAAAATCCTTCCAAAATACTCTAACCAAACTCGAAATTGATACCATCCAGCGTCATTAATTGACTTTGCCAGACAATGATTTTTAACCATGTTCTTAATCCGCAAATCTTCATAGACCACTACATCGTTAGATGTGATTACGCATCGTGCCAATTTCATAGCATGATCTTTACGCTGTCTACTTATTGCCCTCTTCTTGTAAGCCTTTGCAAGAAAGATGCGAGACATTGGCGACCAAACTGGCAATGGGTTTTTACTCGCATTGATGAGATAAAGATGTAATATTGTGGTATGGCAAGCAAACAGGAAGTAAAACAATACCTTGCTTACTGGTTTCAGTTAGGCAAAAAGGTGATGACAAATAATGGTTCGGCAAGTCTGTTGCCGCAACCAGTAATTCAAGGCGATCGCTATAGTGACGAATTTGAAACGACATGGCAGCAAATTATCTCACAAGATTCAGGTGAGTGTTACTTAGAAGGTACGCAAGAAACTATCGACGAACTGCTGACACCGAGTTGGGAAATGAGTAACTGTGGTCGTTGTACGATGCCAGTACCCGTGCGAAGCTTGGGAATGCCACCGGAGTTATGTCCGTGTAATGATTTACCCAATTGGCCCAATACAGAATTGCCAGCACCGCGATCGCCAGTAAATAATCAAGAACAATTAACGGCAATTCGCGATCGCTTAAATAATGTTTCCTCTACAAGCAAATAACTTGTTCTGCCCAGAAGGGTAAAAAATTGTAACCAAATTGCTCTACTCATTATTCATCATGCATTGGGCGGTAGAACCGGATAACAATGTTACAAGCACCAAATAAAATATTCACCCTAGAAGAATTTCTCGCACTATCAGAAACTAAGCCAAGCTTAGAGTACATCGACGGTCAAATAATTCAAAAACCCATGCCTCAAGGAAAACATAGCACTATTCAAGGAGAACTCTGCCCCACAATCAATTCTGTTGTAAAAGTACAAAAAATGGGTTGGGCTTTTCCAGAATTACGTTGCACTTTTGGAGGACGTTCTATAGTTCCCGATGTCGCTGTATTCTCTTGGGCAAGGCTTCCTGTAGACGAAAATGGTGATATTGCCAATACATTTGCCGCAGCACCTGACTGGATAATCGAAATTCTTTCTCCAGAACAAAGCCATACAAAAGTTACAAAAAAAATCTTACACGCTCTCAACCACGGAACTCAAATGGGTTGGTTAATTGACCCCGATGAGCGATTTATTGCTGCTTATCCTGCGGGACGACAACCTTTACCTTTTGAGGAAATTGATGATGTTTTGCCAGTGCCAGATTTTTGTCAGGGGTTACAGTTGACGGTAGGTGATATTTTTGGGTGGTTAAAGGTGATTTCGTAATCATTAAGTCTTGGGTGGAAGGAAAAAATGGTTTGTTGCTAACAGAGTGATGCCATCGCTTTCGAGAACGTACTTTGTGGTCAATAACACTGACCGAAACATTTATCAAACTATTGTAGAACCAAAAAGGTGAGATACTAATGGCAAAATAATTCAAGCAGGACAGATGCAAAAGATGCAACTTTTTGGGATGTCAGCAGAAAAGGGCAGATGGTTGCTTATTCCCCTCGGTGCAACCGTTTTACTTTGTCTTGGGACTGTTTATTCCTGGAGTATTTTTAGAAAACCTCTAGAGAAATTACTGAATATTAATGCAATAGAAAGTCTATTACCTTTTACGGTCTTGTTAGTGCTGTTTGCCATATTGATGCCAATTACTGGCTTTTACATCAACCGCTTCGGTACTCGTGTTGTCACCGCAGTTGGTGGGGTAATTATGGGACTTGGTTATATCCTGTCTGGTCTCGATGGCAATTTGCAAACGCTAACTTTTACCTACGGTGTCATAGCCGGCACAGGTGTGGGTATAGCTTATGGGGTACCGTTAGCAGTTGTAGCTAAATGGTTCCCTGATAAGAAAGGTATTGCTGTCGGGTTAGCTGTGATTGGTTTTGGTCTTTCACCATTAATTACAGCACCTTTGGCAAAATCTCTGATTGATACCTATGGAGTTCGGCAAACTTTTGTCATCTTGGGTATTGCCTTTACAGCTATTATTCTTTTGATTTCCACTGTGTTGAAGACACCCCCAGAGGAGTGGAAGCCGACTGGTTGGAATCCTGGGGTATCAGTGCAGGGCAATACATCTACCACCACTCCAGGAACAATGCTGCAAACTCCGGCATTTTATGGGTTGTGGCTATGCTACACCATCGGCACTTTCTCTGGACTGGCAGCTATCGGGATTTCTAGCCCTTTAGCCCAAGAAATCATTAAATTAGATGCGGCAACAGCAGCAAGTACAGTTTCACTATTTGCAGTGTTTAATGCTTTAGGACGTTTGTTTTTTGGTTGGTTTACTGACCGCTTCGGTCCTAAGTATGGGGCAATTGTATCTTTTACATTAGTATTAATTGCTTCCATCATGATGCTCAAAGCAGGTCCTGGTTCTGTGTCTACTTATTTAGTGGCGTTTTCGCTATTTTACTTTTCTTTTGGTGGATGGTTAGCGATCGCTCCCACTACCACCTTAATCTTGTTCTCCCAAGCAGAGTATGCCAAGAATTACGGCATCGTCTTCACCGCTTACGGTGCAGGTGCTTTAGCCGGAACTTTGCTAGCAGGCAGAATTAGAGATATATTCGGCAGTTACACTGTTTTCTTCTATCCCACTACAGCACTGGCAATTTTGGGTATTGTGTTAGCTGCGTTCATGCTGAAACGTAGGTTCTCTGGTTCTACTATTGCACAAGCTTAATTATGGCTGACGTCACTAGTAAATTTTAGTAGAACGCTTCAGCTTGGGGCTACACAGACAATGTCTCCAATGGAGAGTCATTGAGAAGCCCCCACTCACCGTCCATAGGAGTGTGGGCTAAGTATCCCATCTCTACACAGAGATTACGCCATATTCAACACTTTCCTTAACACCGCTTGGTCTTCTGACTTCGCTTTTAAGCGACCATTTTCGATATCTCGAATCCAGCTTTGGCTTTTACCTGTCAACTTTGCTAACTCTCTTTGGGAGAGATTCAGATTTTTTCGTCCTTGTAAAATCTGTTCCCCAAGCAAATCGCCGGTAGTTTTGATCTTTTTTCTGGTAGTAACACTTTGTCGCTGGTTTTTATCAGATTTCGGGATTGGTTGTTCCCATTCTGGTGGTAGTTCAAAGGACAAAATTCGAGCGTTCATCAGCAAATTCCATTTACCACGCGGACCTGCATCTGTCAAGCGAGTGTCAGCACCACCGTCAGTAGTCCAAAATTCTAATGCTTCTTCTGGATCTTCAGGAATATCAATTAACTTTGCCCACAAAGGTTGAATTAGTGGTGGATAAGTAATCGGGTCGAAAACTGGTTTGATTCCATAATGATGGAGAATTTCCAAATCGCTTTCAAAAGTTCGCAACAAGCGCTTGCGTTCTTCTCGATGTCTGGTTGCGTGCTTCACTTTTTCCTCACCGTAAGCAACTTTCAGCAAGGTGGGAACGGTGATCCGTTGGGAAATGCCCATTTTAGTTTTAAATAGCAGCCATAGCATTAATCGCGCTGTGCCTTCATGTTGTTGCCAAATGCTCATGATTGTGCTTAACAAAGATTTGGGTAGACTGCGATATTGATAAAATGCAGTTCGCTCTTTGCATCCTTGTTTATTTAAGAAATACCGCGTCCAAATGCCAGCTTTGACTTTAAAAGTTAACCCGACTAGATATTTACATCCCAGATTATCTTCTTGAAAATAGTGCTGAATGTCTACTATGTGCCACAAGCGACTACCTGTAACTGAAAAACCTTTGACTCGACCTTGTTGGGGCCAGTCAATGGTGGTTATAAGAGAGCAAGCTTGCAGTACAATATTTTTCATGAGAGTGAGTTTGGCGTTTTTACTCAAGTCTTTGCGTTTCTCTAAGCCTAAATATTTCTCGATTTGGCGATCGTCGATGGCAAACTCTTGCTCCCAAGGTTGCTCGCAAGCTGTAGCATAAGCGGCAAAAATTAGATGGATGCAAGCAGCTCTGATATCAAGTGCTTCAATTGCTTGTAACTCTGTTGCTTTTTCACAAAGTGACTCCGTTGCTGGAGTCTCTCGAAGGGAAGGAGTATCGCTGACTTTAAATGGATCGGTAATGTGAAATGCGATCGCTCCTCTACCTTGGTTAACTTTTCTGCCATAACACAAGAAACCTTGTTCATCAATTTGCCAAGGTAAAGATGTTCGCTGTGCCAACACGTTGCAAGCTTCCCAAATGACCATCGCTGATGCAAAGGGGTTACTCTTCCCGTTGGCAAACAAATCTAAACTTGTAGCATCTCTAGGTTCAACCTTGCATCTTCCCTTTTTTGCTTGCCAAGGAATCGGTGACTTTGTGGGACAGGCAATCACGCATTGCGGTTCAGGGTAATAACCTTCGCAATTGTTACAAAGACTAGGGTCAATCCAATATTCATCGTTCTCTATTTTGATTGCACCTGTAGGACATTGAGGACGGCAGTTATCACATCCAACGCAACTGTTGTTAGGAATTGTATAAGGCATACGGCAATTGCCACTCTACTCGCTCTCGATATCTTTTTCAAGTCTAAGAATGGATGTATTTACTTTTTTTAATACTCACCACCACACCACAATATTTCGGCTGCAAGAAAATAATATTCTTGCCAACTTAATCAATAAACATCGATATTCAGTACTTGGCATCGAACTGAATGCTATAAAAGCTTTTAACTAAAGCCTAATATTACTTATTTATTAAATATATATTTCACCAATCTTAAGATAACGTTGTTCACTTCGCAGCTTACAAATATTTGTTAATATCTTACATCATCGGATATATATAAACATTTACTTGTTGAACATAAAAAAAGCTCGTGATTGTTATTGACGAACATTTAGTTTTTTAGCGATAGGTTTTATCGGGGTTATTAATATTATTAATATTTTAATTGGATAATTATTTTGTTAGCTAATTTACAGTTATTAATGACAAATTAAATGTGTTGAATTCATGGAAATAGTCAAAAATATGATATTGAGCTTGTATTTAGTTATGTAGCAATACCGTTGGTGTTAAGCCCGATAGTCCGAGTGTAGAGACTTCGGACGATCGCGTCTCTACAGGTCTAAAATCAGTATCAAAAATCCTTAACTGAACTGTATTTAGTTATGTAGGCGATCGCTTAATGGGACTTAGACAAAAACACTCAGAAAAGACCCTCAAATCCATATACAGATAGACTTTGACATCGTTTTACTTTATTTATTGATATATCTGGGTTTGGGTCGTTTGTGAGCAGAAGAGTGTATTTCCCTTACAAAGAAGAAAGAAGTTAGGACCGAAGTTGGAAGAAGCAAAGAGTATCATTAATAACTTACTTTCTGAGTGTATAGCTTCAGTTTTCGTATATAAAAACACGATTTATTATTTTTAATCTGTAATGTATCTTTCTGAAAAACGATTATTATCGGTCATAAAAAGTTTACCAAAAATTGCCAAGCTAAACATCAGTTATTTATTTGTATTTGTCAGTAAATAAAGAATTTAATTTATCAGCAATCGACTTTTAGGAAAAACCTGAAATCGGCAGCAGTAGGCGATAAAAGCATAGAATCGGTCAAGGTTTAATTTAAATTATTGGCAAATATTTTCATTTAAAGCGCTCACGAAATTAAGTTAAAGTCATCAAAAATTGATAGAGAAAATAATCACTTGTGAACAATAAACTCAGCTAATTAAGATTAAGTTAGGATGAGAATAATAGTTCCGATAAATTAGTAAGCAAAATTGCTGAGGTAGATTCATGGCACAACTAACAGGCTTGACATTTGGTGGTAAAACTTGGACACCCAAATTTGCTCAAGATATCAATCAAGAAAAGTGCATTGGCTGTGGCAGATGCTTTAAAATTTGCGGGCATAATGTGCTATCTTTGGCAGCGTTAAACGAAGAAGGTGAACTTGTAGACGATGAAGATGGTGATGAAATCGAACGGAAAATAATGACAGTAGCTAATCCAGAAAACTGTGTTGGTTGTGAAGCTTGTGCAAGAATTTGTCCAAAGAATTGCTACACCCATGTTGCCTTAGTAAGTTAAGGTTTATGCGCTTTTTTCAAGCGCTATTGCCGGAAAATGCCCTTGCTAAACCTTATTTAATGCACACCAACGCGATCGCAGGCTTGGTACGTATAACACCACACCCTTCTAGGGTGTTGGTGCTAGAGGGAATGCTGGATATTTACCGGAACGAAAGCAAAAAGTTAGCAGTAGAACAACCCATAAATCGGAAAATGTTAGCCATTAACAAATTTAAACTTGCTGCTAATCTAGCCTAGATCAGTGGTGATAAAGGCAAAAGGATGAAAAAATAAATCTGTACGATTGAGCGAATTAATTCGCAAGTTTAACTTCATCCTTATTTTTTTTACTTCCTAGTTGATTTGTGAATGCTGGTTGTATCATGTCCACCGTTGAGACACATATTGTAGAGACGTTTCGGTGGAACGTCTCTACTGCGAGTAAAGACGTTCCACTGGAACGTCTCTACGATGATTGCGATATTTTTATTATTGTTAATTAAGCGGGCACGAGATGAACTATAAGCATAAATTTTCTTGTCGCTTTGCCGGACAAAATATATTAAAAAATATAGTGATTTTTTCCTGATTATCTATAATAAACAGAGAAAATATATAGGTGAAAGCAAACAATTATGCTTGTTGTGATGCTCTGACAAGCGAGAAAACGATTCTTTTTACTGCCTAGGGATATACATCAAGAATACAGGATATGAATCCTGGGGTAAAAAGAAAGAAAATCACACCGAAGAACGATGTTGTACACAGCAGGTATGTATGCAAGAAATTCCTGTTTCATTATTAACTTTAGTTGCTGGAGCATTCGTCACAGTTTTAAGCATCTGGCTTGGTCAAAACCATAATCTACTGCCGGTGCAAGCTTCAGCACAAGCACCTTTGGTGGACGGGTTTTTCAACATCATGTTCAGCATTGCGATCGCTCTCTTTTTGATAGTAGAAGGAACCATCTTAATTTTTGTTATTAAATATCGTCGCCGTAAGGGTGATGATACGGATGGTGTCCATATTGAGGGCAATCTTCCTTTAGAAATTTTTTGGACGGCAGTTCCATCAATCATTGTCCTGTGCTTAGGAGTATACAGTGTTGATGTGTTTACCCGCATGGGTGGAATTGAAGCACCAGGACATATGATGGCTCATGTTGCTCAGATGCCTGGAAGCGCACTCGCAGCTACATTGAGTGACGCGAGTGCTTCGGACTTGGAAATACCAGTACCACCCGTAGGTGCGCGGAAAATAGGCATTGGGGGAACTTCCCAAGATGGCAAAGTTGCCGACTTAGTTGTTGATGTCACCGGGATGCAGTTTGCTTGGATATTTAACTATCCCGAAAGTGGTGTTAATTCTGGAGAATTACACGTCCCAATTGGTGCCGATGTCCAAATCAACTTGTCCGCAACAGATGTAATTCACTCATTCTGGGTACCGCAATTTAGATTGAAGCAAGACGCAATTCCCGGTATCCCGACTCAATTGCGATTCGTCGCTACTAAAACTGGTACATACCCGATAGTTTGTACAGAATTATGCGGTGGTTATCACGGTTCAATGCGATCTTCTGTAATTGTGGAAACACCACAAGAGTATGAGAGCTGGTTGACAGAAAATAAAGTTGCTCAAAACCAAGAATTCAATCAAGCTGTTGCAGTCAAACCATCTGAGTTATCAGCTTCAGAGTTTCTTGCTCCCTACGCTCATGAGATGGGGATTAGTTCAGGAACTCTAGAGTCTATGAGTCATTAGGAACGTGGTTAGTGGTTAGTGGTTAGTAGATGGGCATAAATAAACGAGCCTAGCCCTTAAAACCGAAGATATGAGCGGTAAACCGCTCACTACGGGTTTAATTTCACCCATTTACTTAGTAGGAAAACTAACAAATATCAACTAACAAGCAACAAAGGAAAAAATATGACGCAAGTAGAATTTCCACCGAATACTCCACACGAAGACAATAAAACTCAATTGGTGAGTGCCCATACGATCCATCCTCAAGCGTGGAAATGGTACGACTACTTCACATTTAATGTTGACCATAAAGTTATTGGTATCCAATATCTAGTTACAGCATTTGTCTTCTATCTCATCGGTGGATTGATGGCTGTTGTGATGCGTGCAGAATTAGCAACACCAGATGCAGACCTCATTGACCCGAATCTGTACAACGCATTCATGACGAATCATGGAACAATCATGATTTTTTTGTGGATTGTACCGAGTGCAATTGGGGGATTTGGTAATTATCTGGTGCCGTTGATGATTGGCGCCAGGGATATGGCTTTCCCGAAGTTGAATGCGATCGCCTTTTGGTTAAATCCACCAGCAGGTGCATTAATTCTCGGTAGTTTCTTCTTTGGTGGTTCCCAATCTGGCTGGACTGCTTACCCACCATTAAGTTTAGTTACCGCTAACACTGCACAATCGATGTGGATTTTAGCGATCGTCTTGGTGGGAACTTCCTCAATTTTGGGTTCGGTGAACTTTGTCATCACCATCCTGAAAATGAAAGTCCCTAGCATGAAATGGGATCAAGTTCCCTTATTTTGTTGGGCAACTTTAGCAACCGCTATTTTAGCGCTTCTTTCGACACCCGTATTAGCAGCTGGTTTAGTGCTGTTGTTGTTTGATATCAACTTTGGTACTTCCTTCTTTAAACCAGATGCTGGCGGTAATGTGGTAATTTACCAACATTTGTTCTGGTTTTATTCGCACCCGGCAGTTTATTTAATGATTCTGCCCATCTTCGGCATTATGTCTGAAGTGATACCAGTACACGCCCGCAAACCGATTTTTGGTTATAAAGCGATCGCCTATTCCAGCGTAGCCATCTGCGTTGTCGGTTTGTTCGTCTGGGTACACCACATGTTTACCAGCGGTACACCCGGTTGGATGCGGATGTTCTTCACCATCTCCACCCTCATCGTTGCTGTTCCCACCGGCGTCAAGATTTTCGGTTGGGTTGCTACCCTTTGGGGTGGTAAAATACGCTTCACCAGCGCCATGCTATTCGCTATTGGCTTGCTATCCATGTTTGTCATGGGCGGCTTAAGCGGTGTCACAATGGGAACAGCCCCCTTTGATATTCACGTCCACGACACATACTATGTAGTGGCGCACTTCCACTATGTATTGTTTGGCGGTTCCGTATTCGGTATTTACGCTGGTATTTACCATTGGTTCCCGAAAATGACGGGAAGGATGATGAATGAAACTTGGGGTCGCGTTCACTTCGTCCTTACCCTCATTGGCACTAATCTGACATTCTTGCCGATGCACGAGTTGGGTTTGCAAGGAATGCCTCGACGAGTTGCCATGTACGATCCGCAATTTATCAGCCTGAATCAGATTTGTACTGTTGGTTCTTTTATATTGGCAGCTTCAGTGATTCCCTTCACCATCAACGTCATTTGGAGTTGGATTGCAGGACAAAAAGCCGGTGATAATCCTTGGCAAGCTTTGACTTTAGAATGGACAACCAGTTCACCACCAATAGTTGAAAACTGGGAAGTATTGCCCGTTGTCACTCACGGTCCCTACGACTACGGCATCAATAATCATAGCGCTGAATTGCCGTCATCTACTGCGACCGAAGCCAGTGCTTAGTCATTCTTGCCAATTCTCACCAGGGGTTATAAACCCCTGGTTAAGAGCACGCATTCATTCCCACCAGGAACTATAAGTTCCTGGCTAACAGCAAAAGTCCTCTTAAGAGGACTAAGTGTAACTGTCGGTAAAGATTTCAGTTCATTTTAATGGGCTTAAGCTATCAGCCAGGAACTTATACAGGACTTACGTAGAATTATAGAAAAACGAACCGCCAAGTGCGCCAAGTACCCCTTCGCGAAGCGTCTCCGTAAGGAGAAGAAATAAGGTTTGAGAGAGTTTTTGCGTAAGTCCTATTATAGTTCCTGGCAGGTAATGTAAGCCTTCATGCTTTTTGGACATTTATTTAAGCTGCAACAATATGGCGATCGCAACATCAAGTGCAGAAAATCACGCAGAACACAGCGAACATCAAGATTTGCGAGTATTGGGATTATTGACCTTTCTTGCTTCTGAATCTTTAATGTTTGGCGGCTTTTTTGCGACTTATTTGTTCTTTCGAGGAATAACGGAAGTTTGGCCTCCAGAAAACACCGAAGTAGAGCTTTTATTGCCGACAATTAACACTATCATTCTGGTTTCTAGTAGTTTCGTCATTCATTTTGGTGACGCAGCAATTAAAAGGAATGATGTCAAAGGAATGCAGCGGTGGTATACCATCACTGCAATAATGGGGGCAGTTTTCTTACTTGGTCAGGTTGTTGAGTATCTCACTTTAGGATACGGCATGACGACCAACGTATTTTCTAACTGTTTTTATTTAATGACAGGATTCCACGGTTTACACGTGTTTATAGGACTGTTATTAATTTTAGGTGTATTGTGGCGATCGCGTCGTCCCGGTCACTATTCTGCTACCAAGCACGTTGGTATTGAAATGGCAGAAATATACTGGCACTTTGTAGACATTATCTGGATTATTCTCTTCTCCCTGCTGTACATTCTCAGCTTGTTTAAATAAAGGGAAGGGAGTGGGGAGTGGGCAGTGGTGAAAATTCAAAACTTCTTTATTCCCTATTCCCTATTCCCTACTCCCTACTCCCCATTCCCCATCAAGGAGATTTTTATGAAAATTGACTCAGTGGTGAAAATTCAAAACTTCTTTATTCCCTATTCCCTATTCCCTACTCCCCATTCCCCATCAAGGAGATTTTTATGAAAATTGACTCAGTGGTGAAAATTCAAAACTTCTTTATTCCCTATTCCCTACTCCCTACTCCCCATTCCCCATCAAGGAGATTTTTATGAAAATTAACTCAGAAGCATTTTCCTGGTTTCAAGTTCCAGAGGACATCAAGAATTTATTGATATTAGCCGCAAAAAACTGGGAAAATACCGCAGAATCAGAAAAGTATATGCAGCAAGCTTTAGCTAAAACAGAAGATAATCTAGAAGTTTTAGTCGCCGCATATAGATATTTTTACTATAAAAATAATTATCTACTAGCACTGGAAACCGCAGTCAAAGTTATAAATAAAATTCATAATTACGAAAACCTACCTGATGATTGGCAACAACTAAAGCCAATATTAGTTAGTCGCAAAGAGAACCCCTCAATTAGGCTGTATTTAACCGCTTACGCCGCTTCTGGATTAGTCTTAGCTAAGTTGGGAGAAATAGAACAAGCTAAAGAAATAAGTGCCAAAGTCAAAGAAGTTGATGATAAAAAAGAATTTGGTGGGGGACTTCTACTTGATATTTTGACACGTCCAGCGGAAGAAGATGAAGAATAATTATTTAATACCGATTTTATATGAAGATGCATATAATTTAGCCTGCGTAGGCAGGCTTTGTTTGTGTAGCCCCAGGCTTCCAGCCTGAGGGCGTTAATGTGCAGCCTCACATAGAATTGGTATAAGTACTTCTAATTTTACAAAACACAACCTATCTTCAAATAATGATTATGAAAAATAAAGATTGGCTTGTAACTGGAGACGGTCAATATCAAGCATGTAAATCAGCCAGAGAATGGGATTTATTAAGAGAGAATTATCGCCTGTATCGGTTTATAACTGAGGTAGAAGATGTGCTTAATAACGTTGACGACGAATCAAGTCGCCTTCCAGAAATTCGGATGTTGGTAAGGCGATTGATTACTAATTCCTATTGGGTGCAAAGTCAAAAATTACAACCTTCTCCACAAACTGGAACTTCTGTTTTACTTTTATATGATGAATTAGGTTTTCCTTTAACTGTGCAAATAGTAACATTTTTACCAGGAATAAAATCAACGATTCACAATCACGGAACTTGGGGAGTAGTAGCAGTATTAAAAGGACAGGAAAAAACAACTTGTTGGCAACGCAGTCCTAGTGCAGAATTTCCAGATAAAATTGAAACTACAGGCAATATAACTTTAGCACCAGGAGATATTATAAGCTTTACTCCTGATGCTATTCATAGCGTGGAAGCGGTAGGTGATGAACCAACTGTTACTTTTAATATTTATGGCGAAACTGACCCCAAAGAAAGATTTGAGTTTGACATAGTTAGTCAAACTGCGAAAAAGTTTTAGTTGGTGTATTTTGATAATTATTAATGGCAAATATATAATAATATTAATTATAATTTATGTATGGTTAGGCATTCTCTAAGAAACTTGTTGACACCAGATAATGTCTATTCCAATAATTTTTGTTTATAGCGGTTTGCACGCTTGATGTGATGTGTAAGATTGACGTTTTTCCAACTGTGTAGAGACGCGATATATCGCGTCTCTACATCTCCCCCTTTCCTATTCCGGGAAGGGGGCTGGGAGGTAGAGAGTGTGTATTTTATTCACTTGAAAACCGCTATACATTTATCTAAATATTAAGGAGATAATTCAATGGCAAGAGTAATTTTCTATGAAAAACCAGGCTGCAAAAACAATACGAAACAGAAAACTTTGCTGACAGCCGCCGGTCATGAAGTTGTGCCGTATAATTTGTTAACTGAAGCTTGGACAGTTGAGCGTTTGCGCTCCTTTTTTGGCGATCGCCCTGTGGTTGAATGGATTAACCGCGCCGCTCCAGCAGTAAAATCTGGTGAGGTAGATCCAGAAAAACTAGACGCAGAAACTGCTTTAATATTGATGCTGCGCGATCCGCTGTTAATTCGGCGTCCCTTGATTCAAGTAGGCGATCGCCGTGAAGCCGGTTTCGATATCGAAAAAATCAATGCTTGGATCGGTTTAAAAGCTGCTGATGAGTCCCTCCAAGAAATGAGCGAAAAACTCATGAACCAAGACCTACAAGGCTGCGCTCACGGTCACGATCACGAACACCATCAGCAAGGTAAGTGCAAGCATTAGGAAGAGTGGGGGAGT